>JAVBUL010000061.1:0-15526 GCA_031555415.1 Lachnospiraceae bacterium
AGTCTCTTTCTCATAATATTTTCCCTCTTTCGGTATTTTTATTTATATAAATAGATTTCTCTATTATATATATAACATAATCATAAACTGAGCTTTAATTATATTGTTTGATATTATACAACATATTACATTATTTGTCAAAGATGGCAATAATTTAAAGTAGATATAATAATGAGAATGAGTTTTATGTAATCTTATATCCAAGAGGGTGTAAACATGCAACTGAAGAAATAAGTATATCACAATATTTTTGTTGACTCATTTGGAGCTCTCCTTTCAAATGGTATATCTACAACTAATTCATGTTCTCCACTTCTATAAAAAATTTCAATAGTGTTCACTTCGTAATTATTTGTTGTAACATATATTGATAATGATAAAAAACGTAGGGCTCTGCTTTTTAATGCAGTTGTAAACTATTTGGTATTCGCAAAAAGACTCTATAGATTCTTTAATATTTGAAATTTGTAGTTTAGCAACTCCCAATTAGGTCTAAACCACTGCATTATAGTCCAATAGCCTGCTCCCATTAGATTAAATTCTTGTATTAAATTGAATTTTGCACTAAGGCTTCTTACATCCTCGAACCAAACAATATGCTCAACTCCATTTTCTACATAATTAAAAAATGGCGATTGTGCTAATTCATCATATTGTATTGCAACATCGTTGTCTATTGCAATTTGAACAGCTTCTATATTTCCTATTGTTCTTGCTACAGTGACGTTTCGTTCATATGGCAGTGGCCAGTCGTATCCATAATTTGGTATTCCAAGATTTGTTTTCTCTGGAGGTATTTCTGTTACCGCATATTCTACTACCTTTCTTACATTATTTATGGGTGCAACAGGCAAGGGTGGACCGAATTTATACCCCCATTCATAAGTCATCAAAAGTACAGAGTTTGCAACTGCCCCTAACGCCGCATAATCCTTCCCTTCATATAATACACCTTTTTGGTCACTTGATGTTTTAGGTGCAAGTGCAACTGACGACGTATATCCATTATTATTCATCGTTTCGGTAACTCTGCGCACAAATTCTGTAAAATCATCCCTATCTCCTGCCAATATATATTCAAAGTCTATATCAACACCTGCATACCCCTTATATTCCACCGTTGCCAATAATTCATCTATTAAAGTACTCAAATATTCTTCATTTTGCACTACACTGTGAATAAGATTATTATTAAAAATACCTTTCTCATCTAATGGAGTAAGTGTAAGAATAGGCCTTGTTCCATTTTGATATGATAATGCTATCATCCATTCATCAGCAAGCTCCGGAGGCACTAAGTTTCCTTGTGCTGTAAAACCATATGAAAATACCGACATATCTGTTAAATAAGAAAGTGTCTGTTCCATTACCCATTCGCTTATAAAAGGATATGCATATCCATTTATATTTACTGTTCTCCTGCCTTGTGGAGGTTCTTGTGTAATGATAAGCAATGCCTGACCTATTGCAAGTTTATAAGGAGGAGATATTTGATTTATGTAAACCAAATCATCTACTGTTAAGCCAAATTTCGCCGCGATGCTATCTACTGTATCACCTAATATTACTACATATATTTCCATTTTTCTCAAATTCACATTCAGTAATCATAATTATTAAATTCTATGGTAGTATTTTAATTAATATACATTTTTAAGTAAGTATGCTACAATAATAACACTCATTACTAAATGCAAAGGAGATTTTCAAATGAATACAACCTTATTAACTGTTGCCCTAATTATACTACTCTGCATTATAGCGTATCGTTTTTCAGACAAATTCGGAATGCCTGTTCTTTTGCTCTTTATGGGCTTAGGCATGTTTTTCGGTGCTGATGGTCCAATTGGAATCTATTTTAACAATTATCAGCTCACTGAACAAATATGTACTATTTGTCTTGCTTTCATAATGTTTTATGGTGGTTTTGGTACCAACTGGAAGTCTGCAAAACCTATCGCTGTCAAAGCAATCACATTATCTACACTAGGTGTTGTAGCCACAGCATTATTAACTGCTGCTTTTTGTTATTACGCTTTTAACTATACATTTGCAGAGAGCTTTTTAATAGGTGCTGTTCTAAGTTCTACTGATGCTGCATCTGTATTTTCAATCTTACGTTCAAAAAATCTTGCTTTAAAAGATAAAACTGCTCCTCTTTTAGAAGTAGAAAGTGGAAGTAATGACCCTTCTTCATATATGCTTACTATAATTGCTATTTCAATAATAAATAAAGGTGATGTTTCTATTGGACTTATGGTATTTTCTCAGCTATTCTTTGCCATTATATTTGGTGTTCTTATTGCATTGATTGCCAGAATGACAATCGGAAAAATCAGTGAATTAGGTAATGGTATGGACACAATATTTATGTTTGCTGTTGTACTTATCTCCTATGCTCTACCAGGCGTTTTCGGTGGAAACGGATTTCTAAGCGTATATATAACAGGCATCATTCTTGGTAATAGTAAAATTAAAAATAAAGTTTCCCTTGTTCACTTTTATGACGGTATAAATGGACTTTCACAAATATTAGTTTTCTTTTTACTTGGGTTATTATCATTTCCTAGCAGAATACCTTCAATTATGATAACTTCTGTAGGTATTGCAGTATTTTTAGCCCTAGTTGCAAGACCAATTACCATATTTGCATTATTAACACCGTTTAAATCTTCACTCAAGCAAAAACTTATTGTTTCTTGGGCGGGTCTTAGAGGTGCTGCTTCCATTGTTTTTGCCATTATGGCTCTATCTGCCGGTGTAGGAATAAATGGAGACCTTTTCCATATTGTTTTTGTGGTATCATTGTTATCTGTCGCATTTCAAGGCGCACTTTTACCAAGGTTTTCTAAGAAACTCGATATGATTGATTATGAAGATGATATTTTAAAGACATTTAATGATTATCATGACGAGTCCTCATTGGCACTCATTAGAATGTTTATTCCTGAAGAACATCATTGGCAAAACAAGAAAATTAGCGAAATTCAATTACCTGCTGATTCTCTTGCTGTAATGATTAATAGAGGTGATGAAACGATTATCCCAAAGGGAGATACTGTTGTATTAGCACAAGATAGCTTGATTTTAAGTATTCCTACATATACAAGCGAAGATGACTTAAGTCTAAAAGAAATTGAAATAGATAAATCAAGTCCTTGGTGTAATAGAACCATCGAAGAACTTGATTTACCAAAAAATATCTTAATTGCAATGATTAAACGTGGGGATGAAAATATTATTCCAAGAGGTCATACCATACTATTAGAAAAAGATATAATAGTTATGATTTCTTAACAGCCTTAAATGCTTCTTCTAAATCCTCAATAATATCATCAATATGTTCTGTTCCGATTGATAATCTTATTGTGTTTGACTTTATTCCTACTTGTGCCAACTCTTCTGCACTCATTTGAGAATGAGTTGTACTTGCTGGATGTATTACTAATGATTTAACATCCGCAACATTTGCAAGTAGGGAGAACAGTTCAAGATTATCGATAAAATCCTTTGCTTTTCGTCCGTTACCTTTGATTTCAAATGTAAAAATAGAACCTGCTCCATTAGGAAAATACTCTTCATATAATGCTTGTTGTTCAGCATCTTTTGAAACTGCAGGATGATGCACTGCCTCTACTTGTGGATGATTTTTCAAATATTCTACTACCTTTAACGCATTTTCAACATGACGTTCAACTCTTAATGATAATGTTTCAAGCCCTTGTAAAAACAAAAATGCATGGAATGGTGATAATGTTGCACCTGAATCTCTTAGTAATGTAGCTCTAATCTTTGTAACAAATGCTGCTGCTCCCACAGCTCTTGTAAAGCTAATACCATGATAGCTAGCATTTGGTTCTACTAATGAGCGGAATTTTCCTGAATCCTCCCAATCAAAATTTCCACTATCTATAATAACGCCACCAATTGTTGTTCCATGTCCACCTATAAACTTAGTTGCAGAATGAACTACTATATCTGCTCCATGCTCAATCGGTCTAATAAGATATGGTGTAGCAAATGTATTATCAACAACCAAAGGTATCTTAAATCTATGTGCTATTTCAGCTATCTTTTCAATATTTGTAACCTCTGAATTAGGATTTCCTAATGTTTCAACAAATATTGCCTTTGTGTTTGACTTTACATTACATGCAAGTTCTTCATAAGCAAATACATCTACAAAACTAGTGCTTATTCCATAGTCTTTAAGTGTATGCTCTAAAAGATTATATGTACCACCATATATGTTTTTTGCTGCAATAATGTGATCACCTGAATGTGCCAAACTTCTAAATGTATAATCAATAGCTGCTGCCCCTGATGCTACTGCAAGCGCTGCCACACCACCTTCAAGTTTTGCCATTCTTTGTTCAAAAATCTCTTGCGTCGGATTTGTTAATCTTCCATATATATTTCCAGAATCCGCCAATCCAAATCTCGCTGCTGCGTGATCACAGTTTTTAAATACATATGATGCTGACTGATAAATCGGAACAGCCCTAGCATCTGTCGCCGGATCAGGGTTCTCCTGTCCCACATGTAATTGTAATGTTTCAAATCTTAAATTTCTTTTGTCGTATTCTCTCTTTGCCATTTGTACCACCTTTTCATTTTCTTTATTTTTACTTTTGATAATATCACGTTTTTCCTACTTTGTAAATAGTAAAAATTTTTTAATAAATATTTAAGAAGTAAATAAGTACATTATACCATATAATAGACTTAGAAAATAGAAAGGATTTAGTATGAAAACTAATATACCAAAAAAACATCTTTCCACTTCAATGAAGGGACTCTTCATAGGTGCAACAATGCTTGTTCCGGGTGTTAGTGGCGGAACAATGGCGATGATACTAGGAATATATGATAAACTAATATCCTCAGTTAGCTCTGTTTTTAAGGATATGAAAAGAAACCTTATCTTTTTATGCTTGTTCTCTATAAGTGCATTGCTTGGAATGATGATTTTCTCAAAACCATTACTATCAGTTATTGAAGCTTATACAAAGCCTATGATGTATTTATTTATAGGAGCTGTTATAGGTGGAATACCTGACATATATAAAAAATCAGAAGCTAAAGGCTTTTCATATAAAATTCCTATATACACGATTATTGGCGTTGCCATAATGGTTTTTATTACGTCGTTTTCATCAGGTGGTAGCAATGATGATGCCGGTATTGTTATTCTTTTATTTACAGGCTTTTTACTTGCTATTTCTCTTGTATTACCTGGAATAAGTGTTTCATATATGCTATTAATAATGGGAATTTATGAAGAAACAATGATAGCAATAGGAAACCTTCATTTCGGCTTCCTATTGCCTATTGGAATCGGACTTATTTTAGGTATTTTGCTAACAACTAAAGTATTAGATATTGCAATGAAAAATTTTCCTATGGCATGTTACCTAATAATATTTGGCTTCGTAATAGCTTCAGTTGCCGAAGTTTTCCCCGGCATTCCACATGGATTTGAATGGGTTATATGTGGATGCACAGGCTTTCTAGGTTTTAGTCTAATCCGATATATGTCGATAAAATTCTCCTAGATAATTTATTCATAGTACTTTGCTTGTGCACTCCATAAGCTATAATATAATCCATTACTATCATTTACTAATTCATTGTGGCTACCATATTGTGCAACGGTTCCATTGTCAAGAACCAATATGTTTTCACAGAACTTACAACTGCTCATTCTATGTGAAATATAAATGGATGTTTTTTCATTTACCATTTCATTGAATTTATTATATATTTCAAGCTCTGAAACAGGGTCAAGTGCTGCTGTAGGTTCATCAAGTATTACTACCGGCGAATCCTTATATAGAGCTCTCGCTATTGCTATCTTCTGTGCTTCTCCCCCTGAAATTTCAACTCCCTTTTCAATATTGTTGTACAAATATGTTTCTAATTCTTTATCAAACTCTAAAACTCTGTCCTTTATTCCTGCTTTATATAAGCAATTTAAAACCTTATCTTTATCATAGGTCATATTTGATGCTACAACTTGACCTACAGGCATTGGATATAACTCGAAATCTTGAAAAACCACTGCAAATATTCTTCTATACTCATCAAAATCGTATTTCCTTATATCAATACCGTTTAGTAATATTTCTCCCTCAGTCGGGTCGTAAAGCCTGCATAAAAGCTTTATGAACGTTGATTTCCCTGCACCATTTTTACCTACGATTGCAAGCTTTCCTCCTACATTTATCTTTAGAGATAAATTCTTAATTATAACATCATCACTGTTAGGATAATGGAAGGACACATTTTTAAATTCTAACTGGTATTCATTATCCATTCGTTTTTCTATAGGCAATGTTCCGTCGTATTTTTCGTTTGGCAGTTCAAGGAACTCTACATACTTTTTTAGGTAATTTATTCTTACATTCACATACGTTTTGGTATAAACTAAGTTTGAAACGCCTCTGCATAAAAGCATTATTGCTCCGACATATTGAGTAAGCTGGCCCAATGTAATAAGACCTAATATTACCTTCATTCCAACTATTACATATACAGCTATTTCTATTATTGCAACGCAAAGATTTGTTAAAGGATATATCTTCGCACTTTTCTTTGTAAAATCCATAAACCATTTATCCCCTAATGTTGCATATTCTTTTTGTTTTTTAGTAATCATTTCTTGCATTTTAAAAATTCTTATACTCTTACCTAAACTATACTCAAAAACCAAACCCCAAAACGCAGAATGTTTTCTATTATGTTCAATATTTTTATCAAAAAAATTCTTTTCAGCTTTTGAGATATAATTTCCTATTGAAGATATCATAATACTGAATATTACTATTAAAACAGCCAATAATGGTACCAACCAATAAGAGTTTATAATCTCTTGAAATTTTGTACTTGCCACAAACTCTTTATTTACTTTAAATAAACCAAACGATAGTACCATAGCATAGATAATAGAAATGATATACTCTGCACACGTAGACATTGTTGAACAAAGTGAATCTATTCCCCCTGAGCTATTTATTCCTTGCTTCACACTATCAATTGAATTTCTTACCTCTGCCTTTTCATAGACTTGATAATCCATAGAGTGTGCCTTTTCTACTATTTTTGCGTCGGTCAATTGAACGAGTCTTTTTCTCTTAACTATTAAAAGTTTATCTATTGCACCTGATGCAAGGTTTATTACCATTCCCATAAGTATTATAATAACAATTGATTTCAAAACATCCGATTTATCTGCTCCCACTGAGATTTTAGTTACCACCTGTGCTCCTAAAACAACAGGTATAAACGATTTTGCTGCATTAAGTGCAGAAAAAAGTAAGTTCCAAAAAACAATATTAGGCTCTAATTCTCTTGCAAGTTTTACAATTTTTATACCATCTTTAAAATTCGATTGCTTCTTCATAACTGTCACCTGCCTTTTCCTTCTTATAGTAATGACTTTGAACCTCAAATATTTCAGCATATTTTCCACCCTTTTTCATAAGCTCTTCATGGCTGCCGTATTCCCCTATACTTCCATTCTCTAAAAATATAACTTTATCGCAAAATCTAGTGCTTGCAAGTCTGTGAGATATAAATATACTTGTCTTATCACTTGTAAGCTTATTATAGTTTTCATACATTCTGCTTTCGGCTAATGGGTCTAAGGCACTTGTTGGTTCATCAAGAATAAGCATTTTACTATTTTTGTAAAAAACTCTTGCAAGCATAAGCTTTTGTTGTTCTCCGCCTGATAATTCTATGCCTTTACTGTCAAATGTTGTTGTAAGATATGTGTCTATTCCCATATCTTGTTCTTTTATCTTTTTATCAAGTCCTGCAAATTCAAGAGCCTTATATAATCTGTCTCAATCTTCATGTCCAATTTCTCTTCCTGTTACATTTTCACGTATGTTATATGGTAATGCTCTTACATCTTGAAAAACAACAGACAATAAGTCAAAGTAATCCTCTATATCACAATCATTTAGATTTATTCCATTTACTAAAATCTCTCCTCTTGTAGGTTTATAAAATCCACAAAGTAACTTTACAAGTGTTGTCTTTCCCGCACCATTATTTCCTACTAATGCAATATTTTCTCCTTCATTTATTACCAAGTTAAGGTCTTCTATTATATATTTCTCATCTTCATCATATTTGAAATATACATTTTTAAACTCACTTTTGGGAGCATGACTTTTATCTATAACTTCTCCTTCTCCATGCTTAAATATATTTTCCATATCGAAGAATTTTCTAAGATCTGTCACTCCAATATTCGCTCTTTTCAAATCATTGTATTCTGCCACAAATCCAAAAAGCCATCTTGAAAATGTAGAAATAATACCTATAAAGAACAACATTTCTGCTATGCTTAATTTTCCATCAATTACCCGCAATGCCAAAATTCCATACGCCATTATATCTCTTATTGCAAGAAATATATTATCTGATGCCACTGGAAGAAAGAATCTTCTTTCTAGTCTATTCTGCCATGCTGTTGATTTTTCGATTGTACTCATCAGTACATCGTTAATCCATTTCTCCATTCTATAAACTCTTATATCTTTACCACCCGCTACATTTTGTATCTTAGCACTAAAATTCCATATAAGTGTATTGTATTGATTTTCTTCATCTTTAACCTTTTCAAGATAATTCCTGGCATACTTATTTAGCAAAATATCTGCTATTGTCATTACTGCCAATACTATTATTATTCTATAATCAATCATCAAGATAACATATGAAGTAATAAAAAGTCCTATGGCATTACATATTACCCCTGAAAATCTTTTATACATAAGCTCTAAACCTACCCAATTAGAGTTTAAGGATGTAGCACCATTATTTAATATTTCTCTTTGATTGTGCGATTCTCTTATACCATAATCCTTACACAGTGTATCCTTTACAAAATCACATACTGCAGTAACTACCCTAGTCGATATTTCCATTTTTCCTTTCATCGCTTCTGCATATGTAAATACATACTTCAAGACAAAGTTCAATAAAATAGTAATACTCATACATATGGCAAAAGTTCTTATTCCGCTTTCACTTTCAATAAAGTACACTGCCAATGCCGGAATAAATGAAGACATATATTCAAAAACAATTGTCAATATAATAACAAGTGACATTAAATACTTATAACTTCTAAATTTTTCAAATATATATTTATATGCAAACTTAATATTTCCCCAAAACGTGTATTTTTTTGTTTCCATTTATGTTAGTCCTCCTTGCAAATCTTTCGTTGTCACATGTATAATATTATCATAAATTTATGTTTAAAACAAAATCGTGCACGAACTGTAAAAATTCGTGCACGGTTAGTAATTATTCAAAAAGAGGTAACATTATTTCTGTTATAAATACTCCCGGTTCGTTTTTTCTATTAATAAAGCCGTTGTACGCATTAACAGCATCGTTAATACGTTTTAGACCATGTCCATGATTTCCCCTTTTACTTGATATATAATCTGCATCTATCTTTCTTACAACTTCTTTCGTAGAATTTGTCATAGATATGTATAACTGCTTTTTAACAATTGCAATATAAACTCTCATAAACTTCTGTTCTTGATCCGGCATACTTTCACATGATTCAATTGCATTATCTATAAGATTTCCAAGTATTACACATAAATCTATATCCTTAATAGGCAATTCCTTTGGCAATACAGCTTTACAGTTAATATTTATCCCTTGTTTACTTGCAATTGATAACTTACTGTTTATAATTGCATCCACACTGATATTTCCTGATTGATATTTTATGTCAACCTTGTCCAAATCAGCTTCAAGGCTGTTTATATACCTTGTCGCCTCATCATACTGCTTTAAAGCCATGTGAGCTTTTATCTTTTGCATATGGTTGTGATAATCATGTCGCCATCCACGCATTGTCATAAATATTTCTTTGGTTTCAACCATTTGTACACCGTTAACTTTATCTTGGAAATTCTTAAATTTTTCGTTGTACGTTTTTTTATATATGTAGTTTAACACTACTATCATTAGGACAAAAATCACTGCTATGATAATTGTCAATACTATGTAATCTTTCACAAAAACCTCCTAAAGATTATTTGCATTTATAAACGCTTCATTTACCTGCCTATATTGTCCACGACTTATTTTATAGTTTATACCGTTATCTAACATACACTCGAGGTTTGTTATCTTTTCTATATGAACAGGGTTTACATATTCAGAACGATTTACCATGATAAATCCGTATTTATCAAAAATCTCTCTGATTTGCTTTAAACTGCCCTTTTGCTCGTAGGTATTAGCTTTTGTAACTATTTGCAAATAATGTCCATTTACTGATATCATAATAACATCATTAACCTCAAATCTCTGCTTCTCCCCTAATATATCTAGTACAACAGCCTTTTCAGGTTCACTTTTCTTTTCCATAATTATCTCATCAAATAATTCATATATTTTCTCGTCTGTTATTGGCTTTAAAATATATCTTATTGCTCCCACTTCATATCCCTCAAATACATAATCTTTTAGTCCTGTAATAAAAGCAATCTTTGTCTTTTTATTATCTTGTCTGATTATCTTTGCTAATTCCATTCCATTTAAATTATTCATTTGAATGTCCAGTAAAAGTACATCAAAAATAGATGAACCGTTGTTTTTAAATAAAAATTCCTCTGAACTGTTAAATATGCTTATACTAACTTCTATATCTGAATGCGTCTGCTTCCAATCATTTATTAGTTTTGACAGGTATTTGCACATTACTTCTTCATCTTCACATATGCCTATTTTAATTTTCATTTAAATCACAATTTTTCCTTTATATTATTTTGCATAATGCATTGATTTATAAAATCCAGTACCGCCTGATAATGTAACCACCCTATTATAACCATTTTGCATAAGCATTCTGGCTGCATTATATGAGCGTACTCCGATTGCACAATAGGTAATAATATTTTTTTCTTTGTCCAATTCACCCATACGCTCACGAAGCTGTCCTAATGGTATATGATATGAGTTTGGAATAGAGTAGGCTTCTCGCTCAAAATCTTCTCTTACATCTAATATAACAAACTCATCTTTCTTTGATTCATCTGCTATTAGAGCATCTAGCTCATCCCAGTTCATAAACTTTATTAATCCGTCTAATAGGTTTTCTGCGACAAAACCAAGCATATTTACAGGATCCTTTGCTGATGAAAATGGTGGGGCATATGAAAGCTCCAACTGAGCTAAATCATAAATAGTTCCATTTAATCTCATAGTTGTTGCTATTGTATCCATTCTTTTATCCACGCCATCTCTGCCTATTATTTGCGCACCTAGTATAGTTCCTTCTCCATTAAACAACATTTTCAGTGTTATTGGTACAGAACCTGGATAATATGAAGCATGTGAACGCTGACTTATTAATATGCTATAATAATCCTTGTTTTTTTCCTTCCCCATCTTAATAAGCTGTTTTTCACTTAGTCCTGACGAAGCTACATTCAAATCAAACACCTTAACTACAGATGTCCCCATTGTTCCGTTATATTTTTTTGTTTTACCTATTATATTGTCTGCAAGTATTCTAGCCTGCTTGTTTGCAGGTCCTGCAAGTGGTATCATTGTCTTTTCCCTTGTGACAAAGTTTTCTACTTCTATAACATCACCCACTGCATAAATATCATCAATAGATGTTTTTAAGTACTCATCAACCACTATTCCGCCTTTTCCATTAACTGATATCCCTGCTCTTTTTGCAAGTTCACTGTTTGGTTTTATACCAATTGCTAAAATAACCATATCAACATCTATGCTTTTTCCACTTAAAAGCTTTACTGTTGTTTTGTCATCTTGCTCACAGACTTCTTTTACACCATCTCCCAAAATCAAGTTAATCTCATTTTTTGCCATATTCTCATGTAATAGATTAGCCATTTCCAAATCTATATTTGGCATAACTTGATTTGTCATTTCTATTAAAGACATATCTATACATGCCCTTTTTAGATTTTCTGCCATTTCTAGTCCAATAAATCCCCCGCCCACAATGGCAGCAGTCTTTACATTCTTTTCTGATATGTATTTTTTTATTTTATCAGTATCAGGCACTGTCCAAATCGTAAAAATGTTATCTCCTTTTAGCCCCTCAATATTGGGTTTTATAGGTGATGAACCTGTTGCTATTACAAGATTATCATAGCTTTCCTCGTACTGTTCCTCTGTCGTCAAATTCTTTACTACTACCTTTTTTTCTTTAGGTAAAATCTCTATAACTTCATTTAAAACTCTTACATCAATATTATATTTTTTCTTCATACTCATAGGACTTTGTAATAATAGTATCTCTCTTTTTTTAATTACATCTCCTATATAATATGGCAATCCACAGTTTGCATACGATATATACTCACTACGTTCAAAAATAACTATTTCCATACTCTCGTCTAATCTTCTAAGTCTTGCTGCTGTAGTTGCTCCACCTGCAACTCCACCTATAATTACAGTCTTTTTTCCCATATTGTATTCTCCTTCAATTATTCTACAAAAATTCCAAACTTTGGTGTAAGATATGAAAATACCATAAATGCTACTATTAAAACTAAAATAAGTCTGCGTATTAACATCAGATATTTACATAATTTCCTGTTTCTTGATAATCCATATGTCAAAAAAAATAATATTAAAATTGCTATAAAGAATATCAAAATGTCAAAAAATGCATAGCTTTTTCCTAATATTCCTGTGTATACATAAAAAAGTACCGGAATCGAAAATGTTGATATTATTACGGATAGAAAATATGCAGGTTCTATACAAGGGTATTGTTTACTTAGTATTGTTGTAAAATAGAAACCATATGCTACTGCCGGAAAGAATAATAATTTCATATGTTCCCATATGGATTCACTAACCGCTGAAAAGAAACCTACTATTAAGTTTTCACCTGTCCAATCATATAAATAATGTAATAATGTTCCTACTATTGCTATAATAATATATCCTATTATAGAATAATTCAATATATTTTTTTCAATATGCCTTTTAGCCATGTTTCACCAATCCTAATGATATTATATTAGAATTATATACAATATAAAAAAATACATACCCATTTAGGCATGTATTTTTCTATCTAATGTTCTAATTACATATATATAAGCAGGAATAAGGAACGCATCTGCCATTATCCATGCTGCCGGACTTGCCGCACATACTGCTGCATATCCAAAAATCGGAACAAATATAAATCCTATAACTGCTCTGGCTATCATTTCACATACACCTGCAAGTATAGCAAACCCACTGTATCCAACACCTTGAATAGCAAATCTCACTACATTTACTAATGCAAGAGGGAAATAAAATATACTATTGCATACAAGCAGCAACCAAGCATTGTCAAGGATTGTCGATTTATCTGAATCAATAAAAATCGAAGCGATATGCTTTCCAAATAGCACCAACACTATACATGCTATTATTGCATATACTAATCCCATTAAGGATGAGGCTTTCAAGCCCTGTGTAACTCTTTTTGTCTTCCCAGCTCCAATATTTTGCCCTGCAAAGGTTGCCATTGTAGAGCCTAATGCATCAAATGGACAGCAAAAGAATAATCCTACCTTTCCTGCTGCCGTAACTGCTGCTACCGCCGATGAACCAAGTGTATTTACTGCTGTTTGAAGTATAACACTTCCTATTGCTGTAATAGAATACTGTAGTCCCATTGGTATTCCCATTTTACATAAATAGAATACATAATGAGATTCCATCTTCCACTCATCACCCTTGATTTTTAATATATCAAACTTCTTAATCATATAGAATAAGCACAAAACACCTGCAATTCCCTGTGAAATGACCGTAGCATATGCTGCACCTTCTACTCCTGTGCCAATCACTCTTATCATAAATAAGTCAAGTAATATATTTAAAACTGATGAAATAAGTAGAAATATAAGAGGTGTTTTACTATCACCCAAGGCTCTTATTATTCCTGATAACATATTATATAAAATCATTATCGGAATACCCGCAAATATAATAAAAATGTATTTATATGCATCATCGTATATATCATAAGGTGTTTTCATTGCTGTTAGTATTTTTCCACAGAAAATACATACAACTATTGTCATTACTACAGCTACTATTATAGCAAGCCACATACAGTTTGCTACGTATTTTCTAAGGGCTTTGTAATCTCCTGCCCCGAATCGTTGTGCTATAGGAATTGCAAAACCATTGCAGACACCCATGCAAAAACCTAGTATCATAAAGTTAATAGGGCCTGTTGAGCCTACTGCTGCAAATTCATTAACACCTAAGCATTGTGCTACTATGAGTGCATCTGCCATACTATAAAATTGTTGGAATAACATTCCTAACAACAGTGGTATTCCAAATCCTAGTATTATCTTTGCAGGTGAACCTACTGTCATATCCTTCATTGTGCTTTTAGCCATTTATAATCAACCTTTCTAATTATCTTTTTACTATGTCGAATGACTAATTATACAACAAATACTTAAAGCTATCAATGGATAAATTTTAACATTATGGTGTTATTTCCTGCTCAAATTCTTTAATAGCTCTTTCAAACCAAGCTTCTTCGGTAAAAATTGAAATGGGCTGACTTCTTCCATCAATTGATTCATATGCTACTTCTTTTATTTGAGTGGTATATGATGTTTTTGTATCATCTTTATATTCTATTTTTATTAATGCTAGACCTAATACTTTAAGGTTTTCTTTATACGTTAATCTAAGATATGCTACACGATCATTATATTTATCTTTTTCTAAGTTATCTGATTCAAACCAACATATCATTGATGTTCCTGATAATCGTTCTACTTTTTGATTTGTACTGATTTTTAAATAATCTTCTTTCCATACCGCAACCTGACCATTATCTGTTCCTGCTTCTACATACTGTCTATCATTGTCTATTTCATATTCTATACCTATCCCCTTCAACTCATATACTTTATCATCATTTGCATTTTTTTTATAATCTGTAGTATAATCTTCAATTATTTTAAATCGGCTTTTTTCTGGTATTGTTTCTACTGCCTTTTTTATTTCATACTCTTCCATATTACTTTTAAACCAAGCGTCTGCATATTCTTTAGTAACATTTTGATATTCTCCATCTATTTTTTCATATTGTACCTCTTTTATTAGTGTAGCATAATAATAAGTAGTTAAATCACCATCATATACTTCGTTCATTGTCTTTTCCATATCTTCTCTAATTACCATAAATGATTGAGCAACTATATGTTCATCTTCTAGAAAAGTGATATATGTATAAAATATTCTATCACCTTCGGGTTTTTCAACTAATTCCATTCCAGCCCTTATATATATTGATTCTTGCTTTTCTTCGTTTTTCTTTATTTCACAATTAGTTCCTTCATATAAATAATCACACCATCCTTTATCATTATCTCTAGTTATTCCCAATGTTCCATTTATAACTTCTGCACGTACTACCTCCCAACCTTCATAATAATCCAGAAATATTCCTTGTGGAGCAGACCTTCTATCA
>JAVBUL010000221.1:0-9515 GCA_031555415.1 Lachnospiraceae bacterium
ATTCAAGTTGAATCTATAACTTTTCAATTCACACAAAAACAAAATCCAAAGCATACGCTTTGGACCCTATCTATATATTTCATATTCTTAATCAAAACAAATTCTCACCACCAAAGCGAACAAAGTAATGTCGCACCAATCAAGAATGTAAAATTTGACGCCCTTGCGGCTAATTTTACATTCTTGCAATCTTCGCCGCTGGGCGAAGATTTATTCGGCTCTAAGCGCCTCCACTGCATCCTTCTTTGATGCCATTCTAGCTGGTATATGACCACCTAATACAGTAAGAATCGTACTTACTGCAACTAATATTAATGCATGTTGTAACTGAAGATTTGAAGCATGTTCAAGTCCAGATACATCCTTTATAACACTGTTAATTGGGAATGTACATAACCATGCAATAAATACACCTAAAAGTCCTGAGAACACACCAAGTATAAGTGTTTCAGCATCAAATACTCTAGTAATATCTTTCTTTCTTGCACCAAGAGCTTTTAAGATACCAATTTCCTTAGTTCTCTCAATAACACTTGTATATGTTATAATACAAATCATAATCATACTAACAACCAATGAAATCGCTGCAAATGCTATAAGTACCATTGTGATACCATCCATAATACTACTTGTCATAGCCGACATAGTACCTGCAAGGTCTGTATAAGTAATTTTAGTATCATCTGTTTCTTGATTATTATTATAATCATCAATATAATCAAGTACTTTTTCTTTAGCTTCGAAATTTGTAGGGAAAACTAACATAACATAAGGTTTAGCGTCACCGCCAAGATAAGCTAAAAATAATTCTTTTGCATCTTCTTCAAATGCTTCCATTGACATTACATTAACATCTGATGCTTCTTGAGCCTTAACAACATCTGACTTCATAGCTGCATCTATAATCCCCTGTGACAATGCATCACTGTATGCAACTCCTGTTGCAAGCATTGCTATTGGAGCATCGCTCTTTACTCTAACAATACCAACTATTTTAATAGTAAAACCATTTTCTGATTTATACATACCTTCATAATCTGATGATGGATAATATCTTTCAACTTCAACACCTTCAACACCTGTTGGAACAACTGCTTTTGCATAATAATCATTATTATCTACAACTTTAAATTCTGTACCGATAATATCATCAAATGATATTCCTGTTGCATCATCATCAACTGAAAATCCTAACTGCTCTAATGTAGCTTTTTCAATTTGATTCCTCGTATCAACAACCAATACTATTTCTTTTTCATTTGTAGGATATGCTCCTGAAACCACTTCATAATTCTTTTCAAGATAATTTTCGCCTTCCTTGATACTATCAGGATATGCTGATATACCCATTGAGCTCATTGATGTCATTGAGGACATTGAGCTAGAATTATTTGACATTGAACTAAATGTTACTGGCTTGTAATCTCCATCTACCTCTCTTACAAGGTTCATATTTACAATTCTAACATTTGCTATACTTCCACATATATCTGATGAAATATTGCTCATATAAGTTTGAAATTCTTCAGAAAATACATTTTTGTGTATCTTTACATTCTTTGTTGAATCAATTATAACAACTTCATCTGTATCCTCATATACCGCTGTACTTCCAAATCTATCATTCATGCTTTGCTCATTTGCTTCCATTGCCTTAGCATCTATTTCTGCACTTTGGGCACTCATAATAATCGGAAACTCTGCCATAGCTTCTGACTGGAACTTATCAATTTCAGATTGAAAACCTGTTGATAAACTAAGTATTACTGCAATACCTATTATACCAATACTCGAAGCAAATGCTGTAAGAAATGTTCTTCCCTTCTTCGTTTTCAAGTTATTCGCTGATAAACGAAGAGCAGTCAATATACTCATACTTGTTTTCTTAAGCTTAAATATTTCTTTCTTTTCACCTTCAATATGAGGATGAGTATCACTTATAATCTTTCCGTCTGAAAATCTAATAATTCTATCAGCATACTGGTCTGCTAACTCAGGATTATGTGTTACCATAATTACGAGTCTATCTTTTGCCACTTCTTTAATAAGGTCCATAATCTGAACGCTTGTAGTACTATCAAGTGCACCTGTTGGTTCATCACAAAGTAAAATCTCAGGGTCATTTGCCAATGCTCTTGCAATTGCAACTCTTTGCATCTGTCCACCTGATAATTGATTTGGTTTCTTATGAAGATGCTCCTTAAGACCTACTTGTTCTAAAACATCTAATGCCTTCTTATGCTTTTCTTCTTTAGAAACTCCACTAAGAGTCATACCTAATTCAACGTTTGCTACTATACTAAGATGTGTAATAAGGTTATAGCTCTGGAATACAAATCCAATAGAATTATTTCTATAAGCATCCCAATCAGATGCCTTAAAATCCTTTGTACTCTTGCCTTTTATAACAAGGTCACCTGAATCGTATTGATCCAATCCTCCAATTATATTAAGACATGTGGTCTTACCCGAACCACTTGTTCCTAATATGGCTACAAATTCTTTTTCTCTAAATGCTACGCTAATGTCGTCTAATGCCTTTGTTTCAATATCACCTACATGATATGTCTTCTTTATATTCTTTAATTCAAACATACTCCTCTTCCTTTCATTCATAAATATCAACAGCAATGCATATATTTTTACCTTTTTTTGCTTGCTTTTCTATAATAACTCAAAAAGAAGATAGTTACAAATTAAAAAACCATAAACTACTTTATTTTTCCTTTAACAATATTAAAAACAAAATCCGCATATTCCTTAATTGCCTCATTATGAGATATTACAACAACTGTCTTTCCTTGATTTGATAACTCTTTTAAACTTGAAAATATAATCTTTTCATTCTCTTCATCCAGATTTCCTGTAGGCTCATCTGCGAGTATAATACTTGGGTTATTTGCCAATGCTCTTGCAATACAGACTCTTTGCTGTTCACCTCCGGACATCTCACCCGGAAACGTATCTGCATACATATCAATCCCAAACATCTTCATAAGTTCAATTGCCCTATCTCTTAAATCACTTCCTTTTAGTGTTGGATTAATTCTCATTGGAAGCATTACATTTTCTACTGCACTTAAATGTGGATTAAGATAAAATGACTGAAAAACAAAACCCACTGTTTCCATTCTCATTTTAGCCATTTCTTTTTCATTTAAAGACTTTACCTGTTTGTTATCAATAAATAACTCGCCACTGGTAGCCTCATCTAATAAACCAATAATAGTCATAAGCGTTGATTTACCAGAGCCAGAAGGTCCCATAATTGCATTAAATGTTCCCTCATTAATTGACAAACTAACATCATTCAATGCCACTACTCCGTTATCGTACTTTTTAACTATACTTTTAACTTCTATTTTCTTATTTTCCATTTAACCTTTTCTCCTTTTTTCTTTCTTGCTAATAGATAAGGACATTATTGTACCTACAATAAAAAATACTACTATAACTAAATACAAGCCTAAAAACCAACTATTATACTCAACATCAATATCCTTTATTATACTGAATATATCTATCCTATCAAATGCTATCTTACTAAATATAAACGTTACAAATGCACTTAACGAAAATACAATCGTTAAATCCCATATATGTGAGAAAATAAGATACTGCACTCTCTGCTTTCTATTAAAACCTATGGCATATAAAATCCACAGCTTGGAGTTTTTTCTATTGAAATTATTAACAATAACTAAGACTAAAACCACAGTCATAATAATTATTGCTATAGTCCCATATACACTAATAGAGGTATTTATCATACTTAATCTTTCCTTTATGTATACATCTCTTTCATACATTGTAAATTGCACTCGCTCATACCACTCTGAATTATTTATAGTATTCATTACCAAAAACAAGTTACTAACAATACTAATAATGCTACTTAGCAAAACTATCATGCTCCAATATATAAATGTAAACTTCTTATCCTTTAGCTTCTCTTTCCATGCTACTATAAACATGAAGCCCTCCTAACTACTCTTCTCTTAGCATCTTAATTATATCAACCTTTTTTACCTTTTCTACTACAAGAACACAAGTGGCTATTAATCCTAATAAAAATGCAGATAATAGTAGCACAACAGAATTAAATGTTGGTAAAAATTCAATTGATTGAAATTGAAGTGCTATAAAAAACACTTTAAAAATAGTGATTAAAATAATTGAAACCGTTACGAGTATTATTGAATATATCAAACCTTTCAAAAATGTAATCAATGATTCATATCTTACTATTTTATAAATCGTATTATTATCATATCCCACAGCTTTTAAAATGCCAAATTCCTGCTTTCTTTCCATTATCCTTCGTGCTGACATAATTATCATACACAATAATCCTGTAGCTCCTATTATTACACCTATATACTTAATGTTCTCTATCATCTGTATAAATAAATAATAGCCATCATCAAGCTCTGTTAACCTCTTTAAATTAGTTTCTGCTAGTATCTCATTTGCATAATCTATATTTTTTGCAACTATATATAAATGTGTACGGGTTTTTATCTCTCCAGCTTTTTGTGCATATAAAGCATCCATCGTTTCGTTTGACATATATATTTCCATTCCATATCCACCGACGATTATTGGTTCTATTGTTCCAACCACTTTAAACTCAAAATCACCATCGATTACGTTACTAACTAATTCTGAATCAATATCTTGGTCTTGTCTCTCTACATGAAGTCTTATCGTTTTTCCTATCAAATCTTTTCCATCTATATAATAATCATCTGAATTTTTTATTATACTAGGCATAAAAGAATTTTTAACTACTAGATTCTCTGTTACGAGAACTTCATATAGACCAAGTTCTTTATCATAATCCGTATACTTATCATATACAGAAAAATATCTACATAGATTTGACCAAGTACCTTTTTCATCAAACAGCTCTTCTGAGTCAAGATAAAATCCGATGGGATTAAATAAGTTTCCAATGCCTGCTACCTCAACTCTTTCGTCATTTTTATACATATCAACAATTTTTTTCATTTCATCTTCTTCTGATGATCCTCCATACAAAATACAAAATTCAGGTGAACTTGCACCATATTTATCAATATATTTTATAAGAGCTTCTGTTGATATAACTGATACTGATATTAAAAATAATGCCAACGTAATTATTATTATTTGTATTCTATTTCTTTTCTTACTATATTTCAAATTTAATTTAGCAAGTGAAAATGCTTCTTTATTATCCATTTCCTTTCTCCTCTTTCATTTCCTTAATATGCAATAAAAGTGATATCATCATAATTGCCATCGGTATTATAAACATATATAAATGATAATTATATGTATTGTATTTCTCTATACTTAATAAGTCGCTTACCTCGAACCACCTTTTAATTATGTATGGCAAGAATATTAATAAAGAGACAATCTGAGTTATCCAAACCTCTATTAAGTAATTTGTTATTCCTGATAGCTTCTTCTTATTTTTAGTCTTAACAACCAACATTATCAATAATATAAAAATATATACACCTAATGCTATATTTCTAAAAAAACGTAAATATCTTTCTGAATATTACTTTTTTCTAAAATTCCATGTTCTTTAACTCCTATAAAAGAACCTAATGAATCTTTCTTATATTTTCCATCCAACGCTATTTCTATATATTCTTCATAATCTTCTATTGTTGCACAATAAATACTGATACACGAAGTCTTATTTAAAACTGCTTCTTCTGATATATTTAAACTTTTTGCCAATAGTTCTATATAATCTTCCTTTGATGTAAAAACCATAGGATTTGTGTTACCATATTTTATATTATCAATAACACCTACTACCTCTGCTTCATATATAAATGATTCTTTTTCATTCTCATCATAAGATATTTCCAATTGAATAGTTTTACCAATTAAGGTTTCACCATCTATATACTCTTTTCCATCATATTTATTTATTACATTTGGATAATAATACTTTGGTACTATCACCTCATTATTTTCTAATTTTTCTATCTTTTCACCTAAAAGACAATCCTTTTCAGGCATCTCATACACACATATATATGCAATATCACTTTTAGTTCCATTACTATTTGTAATGTCTTGTATATAAGGTAAATTATAGCTAATACTTTCCCACATACCTAATACACCCTTTTTATCTTTTAACTTTCCTTCTAAATACTCTTTCATTTCACCTAGAATTTTATTTGTACCATCACCAGTATACACATTAAGTACTCTTATATTATTAGTACTAAGTATTTTATTTTGAAAATCCGCCATACTCTCATATCTCGTATTTATATACGTAAAAATCGATGTAAATACTAATAATATTATAACACTAAAAGTATTTACTCTTTTAAAATAAGACTTCATAATCCCTCCATATTTAATCTAGAGGAGACATTTCTCCTCTAGATTTTACTACTTACATTAGTTCTTACTATCCTTTAATACTTCTGGTAATTCCATAAATATGGGTAGTACTAAAATTTTGAAAATTTGTTGACTTTTCAGTACTCTTTACATATGTTGGGTTATTTGTAATCCATACACTATAAGTACCATATTCAGGGTATCCGTTGGCAGCTCCATAAGTATCTGTTGATACATAACCATTTGTTCTATAATTATGTATTACATAACCCTTTGTTGTATATTTAGAACTTAATAGACCTTTAAAACGAAACTGTGTTTCACACATATTAACACTACCTGGTTTAGTCAACTTATCCACCATTACAGTTGCTCCATATTCTGGTGCATATCCTGTTTTACCCATAGCTTCCTTAGGTTCTGATGCTATGTTCATATTTTCACCCACTAAATCTCTTACATATTCAGTTATTACCACTGCTCCCTCTGTAACCTTTGGCACCACAATTGCCAATGTTGCTACTACGCCTAAAATTAGGCTTGTCTTTAAAATGTTCTTCATTTTTCCTCCTGTCCTTCTGATTTGGTTTTCCAAATCTTGCATAAAATAATTTTGCTTTGCTTAATGGATTATGCATGCTTCCCCATTACTTTTTTGTACGTACAAACTTATTATAATTCCTCAAAAAAAACTTTTATACGACATTTTTGTTAATTTTTTATCTGAATATAAATTATTAATTTTCATCAATCCATATTCTTTCAATTCCCATTGTTATCATAATAGCTTCTTTTATATTATTATTTCTTTCTAGTTCATCTTTGAAATCATTGCCTAAGCCTATTAATCCTTCATACGCCCTTACTCTTTGGTGATATAAGTATAAAATAGTTACCATATTACGTTCCATCAAGTTTTTAAAATATAAATCCACATTTTCCAGCACCTTGTAATAGTCCTTTTTATATAAATAGATCCAATTTATATTTATGTTAATTCTCAAGTAAATATTATATAAATTTTTACCACTGCAGTATTTATATTCAAGATTTTTCTTTAATAAGCTTAATAATCTAAATGCTTTATCATATTCTCTAAGCTTTATATATGTTGCACCAATCTCATTTAAAATAATAAACTCATTCTCTTTAAAGACTCCATTTTCTATTTTAATATCATCATCAATATTATCAGTATATGTTATGCAAAGCATTGCCTTTAAATCCTCTAATAATCCTTTAATATTAGTTACATGTTCTCCATAATGCTGCTGCATTGCACTTATATAATGTACAAACTGTTTACTCTCTGGCGATTGTTTAAAATCTTTACTATTATAGTCATCAATTAATTCTCTTACTTTGCAGAATCTTCCTCTATCCAATTCTCTTAACATTATTTTCCTAGTTTTAAAGTATTTTAAGTCCTCAAGAGAACCAAATGACATATATAAATTCTTTCCTATATTTTTCATCAATTTTTTATATGTATTATCACTAACACCTTGCTTTGCTTTTTCAATTCTTTCTAATGTACGTATTGATATTAGTTCTGAATCACTCATACCTCTTTTTGTTATTTGATCCATTTCTTTTTCTTTCCAATATTCTGGATGTAATTCTATAAATTCGCTTTTATTCATTTTTAACGACATTCTTACAAGCTTAATACTTTTGTTTTTACAAAACATACTCATTTTTTATCTTCTCCCTATATAGCTATTTCCTTACCCATTTCCTCTAGATATTTTTTAACATTTTCCATAGCTTCTATCTTTGCCTTTGAATATTTTGCCTTTTTCATTGCTTTTATTTGATTTGATAGAATCTCTTCAATGTAATCGCCTTTAATATGTTCAGATAAAACATTTATACCTTCTTTGCAAACATTTATTGCTTGTTCATAATCTTTTATTTCGATTAGAATGCTGGATATCTGTTGAATAATACAAGCATATCTATCTATTCCATAAACATTATACTTTTCTCTTTTGTCAAAATGATATTTTATACCATTTAAAATTTTAAGTGCTTCTTCATTTCTTTTTTCATCTCTTTTAAGTATGGCAATTTCAGATATTATTTCTATTTCCCTTTTACTTAACAACTCATCACCATAATCAATGTAAGGATAGAGTGCTTTTGTTATTTTAATAGCTTTAATAAAATAATTATATGATTTTTTCAAATCAATATTCTTATACAGAATGCCAAAGCAGAAAAAGTATAACTGTTTTCTTAACACACTATTTTTTTTATTTATACCTTTCAACTTATTAATACAGTTTATTACCATATCCTTATTATTCAACTTTGCATATCCAATCATCTCATATCTTAAAATATTTTCATTTAACTCCATTAACGACAAAAAAACATCATAAGCCTCGTCTTCTATGCCGAGCCTAGATGTTATTGCCTCCAATATTTCCATATCAGGAATTATGTTTTTATTTTCTAAGTTAAGCAGAACCTGCTCTGTGCAGATTCCATCTGTAACCTCTTTTCTTGAACATCCACATACCTCTCTTGTATTAAGGACAACAAAATTAATTTCATTTCTCATTTCACCTATCTCCTAACTCTATTTTATCCCTTGTTCCTTTTCTGTCTTTTTTCTTCTAATAGCTAAAATTCTTCTCTTATTATACTGCTTATTTTCCTTCTTTAACTTTCTTCTATCTTGACTCTTATAGGCCCTCATAACTACCTTTTCAAGGTATCTCTTTAGCACTATTTGAATCTCTTCTTTTTGATGTATCGGTCTAACCAAAATCGTATACATATTTGCTCTATTTCCACCAAATACATCCGTGAATACTTGGTCACCGACAAATATAGTTTCATTCATATCTGTTTTCATTAGTTCCATAGCATCATTATAACTCTTCGTAGATGGTTTATGAGCATCACATATAAATGGTGCATTTACAGCATCTGCAAAAGGCTTAACACGTTCCTCATTATTATTAGATATCAGGCAAACCTCATATCCCATATTTTTAAGCTTCTTAAAAAAGTTAATCGCCTTATCATCAGCCTTATGCCCATGTGGCACCAATGTATTATCAACATCAAATAATATTCCTCTATATCCCTGCTTATAGTATCGTTTGAAGTTCACTGAGTAAACACTTCTTACATAATTTTTGGGA
>JAVBUL010000258.1:0-3729 GCA_031555415.1 Lachnospiraceae bacterium
ACTTGCCATTCTTGCAGGTGCAGACAGAGTTGAAGGAACTTTGTTTGGAAATGGTGAAAGAACAGGTAATGTTGACATACTAAATATAGCATACAATATGTTTTCACAAGGAATAGATCCTAAGTTATATCTTGATAATATAGGTGAGATTATTGAAACATATGAAAGATGTTGTAAGATGAGTGTAGGTATGAGACATCCATACGCTGGAAAACTTGTATTTACTGCTTTTTCAGGTTCACATCAGGATGCTATTAATAAGGGCATGCAAGCAATGAGCCAAAAGGGAAATGAATACTGGGAAGTACCATATTTACCGATTGATCCGAGTGATGTGGGACGTGAATATGAACCGATTGTAAGAATTAACAGCCAGTCAGGAAAAGGTGGAGTGGCATTTATTATGGATACTTACTATGGATTTAAGTTACCAAAGGGTATGCATAAGGAGTTTGCAGATGTTATTCAAGCCATAGCGGAAAAGCAAGGTGAAGTGGCACCGGAGTCTATTATGGAAAAATTCCGTGAAGAATATTTGACGTACAAAACAGATAGAGAATATCCATTTACATTTATTAGCGGAAAAATGGCTGATTTGGATGAGGATGAGAATGGAGATACAAAGATAGCATTGAACTTTAAATATAAGGGCGAAGAAATGTTTGTGGAAACTACAGGAAATGGTCCAATAGATGCGTTGAAAAATGCGTTGCATGAAAAAATCGGTATTGATATAAAGATAAATGACTATACAGAGCATGCATTAAGTCAAGGTTCTACAGCGAAGGCTGCTGCCTATATAAATATAACTGATTTAGATGCTAAGAAGTCAACATATGGTGTTGGCGTGAGCACAAATATAACAAGAGCTTCTGTTAGAGCGGTGTTTAGTGCGCTTAATAGGTTGATGAGATAAAGTTCAACGGTTCCAATAGGATATACAACCGATTAATAGGAGATAGTAAGGTGGAATTTTAGTTGTACTAATATTCTACCTTTTTAAGCATGAAAGGAAAAAATAATGAAAACATTGAATGAGTTATCAAAAGGTAGAAGTACTAATGTACAAATAATACGCTTTATTGCTGCATGTATGGTAGTATTATCACATGCTTTTGGTTTAGGAAATGGTACATTAGATATACTAGAAAGGCTTACAGGTGAGCAAATTAGTTTAGGAAGATTGGCAGTAGATATATTTTTTATATTAAGTGGTTTCTATTGTACAAAATCTATTTTAAGGGTAAATAATACAAAAGAATATTATAAATCAAGGATAAAAAGAATTTTTCCTCCACTAATAGTGGTTGTTGTTATTTGTGTATTTATCATAGGTCCTATTGCTACTAATTTAAGTATAATAGATTACTTTTCAAGTAAATCTACATATTTATATCTCCTTAATGCATTATTAATACCTATACACAATTTGCCAGGAGTATTTCAAAATTCATTATATAATACAGCAGTAAATGGAGCTTTGTGGACTTTGTCAGTAGAGTTTTTATGTTATGTTGCATTATGGATATTATTCAAATTGAAGTTGTTAAATAAGAAGATGGTAGTTATATCTGTACCTATCTTGTTATGCTTTTTTGGAGGAGTATATTTATTTTCGGATATAACAGGGATTTCAATACTTAAAGCAATGATTTCACCAATGTTTTGCTTTTATATGGGCATACTTTATTTTATATTTAAGGAAAAAATTTATTTTAGTTATAAAGCAATTATATTATCGATTTTAATTATATTGGTATCATCAACATTTGGAGTGATTAATTATGCAATTCCTTTAGTTTTACCATATGTTATGTTTATGTTATTATTAGGGACAAGGCAATTGAATGAAAAGATTACAAGAGTTGGAGATTATTCTTATTGCATATATTTAATAGGATTTCCTATACAACAGTTTTTTATAAGTTTAAATGGAGGGAGTATGTTCCCTATTCTTAACTTTTTTATTTCAATGCCTATAATAATGTTATTATCAATTGTCATTCATAATGTAAGCGAAAAAAGTTAAGTATTGTAAAAAAATGTATATAATGATATAATTACATGATTAATTATAAAGGAAATCGGTATAAATACTGATTTAGGGTGTTAAAAATGTCAATAACTAAAAGAGAATTTGAATTATTAGTGTTAATTGAAAAAAAAGAAAAAAATATAGATGAAAGTTTATTAGCAAATATAGAAATATTACTAGAAAAAGGTTATGTGTGTAAAGGAACCAACGAATATATAATAAGTCAGTTAGGCTTGGATGAACTTGAGCCATATAAAGTAAAAAGAGCAATTATATTAGCAGCAGGTTTTGGTTCTAGAATGGTTCCGATCACATTGAATACCCCTAAACCATTAGTAAGAGTCAAGGGGAAAATGATAATAGATACATTGCTTGAGGCGATTAATAAAGCAGGTATAGAAGATGTTATAATAGTTAGAGGATATTTGTGGGAGCAGTTTGATTTACTAAAATATAAGTATCCAAATATAAAGTTTATAGATAATTTTTTATTTAATAAAGAAAATAATATATCCTCAGCATATTCAGTAAAACATTTACTGAAGAATGCGTATGTGATGGAAGCGGATTTACTATTAAGTAATTATGACTTGATAAGAAAGTATGAGTACCACACAAATTATTTAGGGATGTATAAAGACTATACAGATGATTGGTGTTTTAAGGTTGAAAATGGAATAATTAAGGAATTAAATACAAGTGGTGATGACTGCTATCATATGTATGGTATATCTTATTGGACAGAGGAAGATGGAAAAAGAATGGAATCCTCAATAGAAAAAGTATACAATATGCAGGATGGAAAAAGTAAGTACTGGGATGAAGTTGCATTGTGTATATGTAAAGATGAATATGAGGTTAATGTAAGGGAATGTAAAGAAGGCGATGTTATAGAAATAGACACATTTGAAGAATTAAAAGAAATAGATGATATATATGGTAAATAAGAAGGAGAAATATACAATGAATATAAAGAGAAATGTGTTATTAAACCCTGGTCCTGCAACAACTACAGATACAGTTAAGATGGCTCAGATAGTTCCGGATATTTGTCCAAGAGAAAAAGAGTTTGGAAGCATGATGAAACAGATGCGTGAAGATTTGGTTAAGATTGTTCACGGTGATTTAGATAAATATACATCAGTTATGTTTTGTGGTTCAGGAACAATTAATATGGATATTTGCTTGAATTCATTGTTACCTGAGAATAAAAAAATATTAGTGGTAAATAATGGAGCATATAGCAGTAGAGCAGTAGAGATTTGTGAGTATTATGGACTTGCTCATATTAACTTGAAGTTTCCAATCAATGAACAACCAGATTTGACAATAATAGAGCAGACATTAAGTGAAAATAGTGATATAGCTTTGGTATATACAACACATAATGAAACAGGTACAGGCATTTTAAATCCAATAAAAGAAATAGGTGCATTAGCACATAAGTATCAAAGTATATTTGTAGTGGATACTACATCAACATATGCAATGCGTCCTATAAATATCGAAGAAGAAAATGTGGATTTTTGTATGGCATCAGCGCAAAAAGGAATAATGTCAATGACAGGATTATCATATGTTATAGGTAGAAAGGATATTATCGAAAAGTCGAAGGATTACCCAAGACGTTCATATTATTGTAACTTATACTTGCAATATGATTTTTTTGAGAAAACAGGCGAGATGCATTTTAC
>JAVBUL010000252.1:0-23685 GCA_031555415.1 Lachnospiraceae bacterium
TTTTAAGGCAGCAGCTACAGCAGCAAACAAGATGAGAATACCACTTGCTAAGCTTGCAGTAGAAGAAACAGGAATGGGAATCGTAGAAGATAAGATTACAAAAAATCACTACGCTTCAGAATATATTTACAATGCCTATAAGGAAACAAAGACATGCGGTGTTATAGAGGAAGATAAGGCATATGGAATCAGAAAAATTGCAGAGCCAATCGGTTTGGTTGCAGCAGTTATTCCTACAACAAATCCTACATCAACAGCCATATTTAAGACTCTTATTTGTTTAAAGACTAGAAATGGTATTATTATCAGTCCTCATCCAAGAGCTAAAAATGCAACAATTGCGGCAGCAAAGATTGTATTAGATGCAGCAGTGGCAGCAGGTGCTCCAGCGGGAATCATTGGATGGATTGACGTTCCTTCACTTGAGCTTACAAATGAAATAATGAAGGAAGCAGATATTATCCTTGCAACAGGTGGTCCTGGTATGGTTAAAGCTGCTTATTCATCAGGTAAGCCAGCGTTAGGTGTTGGTGCAGGTAATACACCAGTTATTATAGATGATACAGCTGATGTTAGATTGGCAGTAAATTCAATTATTCACTCAAAGACATTTGATAATGGTATGATTTGTGCTTCAGAGCAGTCAGTAACCATACTTGAGAGCGTTTATGAAGAGGCTAAGAAAGAGTTTGCATATAGAGGATGTTACTTCTTAAAGAATGATGAATTAGAAAAAGTTATAAAAACTATTATTGTTAATGGTGCATTAAATGCTAAAATCGTTGGACAGAGTGCGTATACAATTGCTAAGTTAGCAGGAGTAGATGTTCCAAAGACATCAAAGATATTGATTGGTGAAGTTGAATCAGTTGATATTTCAGAAGAATTTGCACATGAGAAATTATCACCAGTACTTGCTATGTATAAAGCTAAGACATTTGACGAGGCTGTTACAAAGGCTGAGCAGTTAGTAGCAGACGGCGGATATGGTCATACTGCATCATTATATATCAATGTAAATGAAAAAGAAAAAATGGATAAATTCGAAGCAGCTATGAAGACTTGTCGTATTATTATTAATACACCAGCTTCACACGGCGGTATCGGTGATCTTTATAACTTCAAGCTTGCTCCATCATTAACACTTGGTTGTGGTTCATGGGGTGGAAACTCTGTATCAGAAAACGTAGGAGTTAAGCACCTTATAAATATCAAGACTGTTGCTGAGAGGAGAGAAAATATGCTTTGGTTTAGAGCACCTGAAAAGGTTTACTTCAAGAAGGGTTGTATGCCAGTTGCCCTTAGTGAGTTAAAGGATGTATTAGGCAAGAAGAGAGTATTCATAGTAACAGATAGCTTCTTATATATGAATGGTTACACAAAGGCGATTACAGATAAATTAGACGAAATGGGCATTGCACATCAATGTTTCTACAATGTTCAGCCAGACCCAACACTTAAGAATGCCCAAGAAGGTGCAGAAGCTATGAGAAGCTTCCAACCAGACGCAATCATCGCATTCGGTGGTGGTTCAGCAATGGATGCAGGAAAGATTATGTGGGTAATGTATGAGCATCCAGAAGTAGATTTCCAAGATATGGCTATGAGATTTATGGACATTCGTAAGAGAGTATATACATTCCCTAAGATGGGTGAGAAAGCTTACTTTATAGCAATCCCTACATCATCAGGTACAGGTTCAGAGTGTACAGCATTTGCAGTTATCACTGATCAAGAAACAGGTATTAAGTACCCACTTGCTGATTACGAATTATTACCAAACATGGCTATCGTTGATACAGACAACATGATGAGCCAGCCAAAGGGACTTACAAGTGCATCAGGTATTGACGTATTAACACATGCTCTTGAGGCTTACGCATCAATTATGGCAACAGATTATACAGACGGATTAGCTCTTAAGGCTATGAAGAATGTTTTAGATTATTTAGCAGTAGCATACGAAGACGGTACAAACGTAGAAGCTAGACAGAAAATGGCTGATGCTTCATGTATGGCAGGTATGGCGTTTAACAACGCATTCCTTGGAGTATGTCACTCAATGGCACATAAGATGGGTGCATTCCACCACTTACCACATGGTGTTGCTAACGCAATTTTAATTACAATGGTAATGGAATACAATGCAGCAGAAGTTCCAACAAAGATGGGAACATTCTCACAGTACCAATATCCACACGCATTTGCAAGATATGTTGAATGTGCTAAGTTCTGTGGTATAGTTGGAAAAGATGATAAGGATACATTTAATAAGTTTATCAAGGCTATTGAAGAGCTTAAAGAAAAAGTTGGAATCAAGAAGACTGTTAAAGAGTATGGTGTGGATGAGAAGTATTTCTTAGAGACACTTGATGATATGGTTGAGCAGGCATTTGATGATCAGTGTACAGGTGCTAACCCAAGATATCCACTTATGGAAGAGATTAAGGAAATGTATAAGGCTGCATACTATGGTAAGTAAACTTACCAGCAAGTAAAAAGTAAATAGTATATTGATTTAATAAAAGCTGGCGTTTTGCCAGCTTTTTTGATATTCTGTTCGCAGGCTTAAAACAATATTATTATATTAAAATCTGAAAAAGCTCTGATGATGTATACCGCATTTGAAGTATTTGTATAAGTTTGATAATGTTTTTGTAATAGGTTATAATAACCCATAACGGTTATTATAAAATATAACTGCAAAAAAATATTATAAGTACAAGTTAAAGGGAGTTCTTGGGATAATGAAAGTTATGGTACTAACAAAAATTAAATACTGGCTAAAGATTTATCCTAAGATAGATTGGAGATCAGAATATGTATTATGGGTATGCAAGAGTTTCAACAAAGGAGCAAAATGAAGAACGGCAGATGGTATCACTTAGAAATTTTGGAGTAGAAGAAAAGAACATATATGTGGAGAAGCAGTCGGGAAAGGATTTTAACCGTAAGTATTATCAAAAGTTAATGAAGCGATTAAAAAAAGATGATACATTGGTTATAAAAAGCATTGACCGATTAGGTCGTAATTACGATGAAATTCTTGAACAATGGCGGATAATCACAAAAGAAAAAAATGCAGCAATTGTAGTATTAGATATGCCACTTCTGGATACTAGAAAAAGTAGAGATTTGACAGGAACATTAATAGCAGATATTGTATTGCAGCTTTTGAGTTATGTGGCTCAAACAGAAAGAGAATTCATCAAACAAAGACAATCAGAAGGTATCGCCGTAGCAAAAGAAAAAGGAGTACATTTCGGAAGAAAGCCTAAAGATAAACCTCAAAATTTTGAATTCGTATTAAAATTGTGGGAAAATAATGAAATATCAGCAAGAGAAGCCGGAAAAAATCTGGGGATAACACATCAAACATTTTTACGTTGGGTGAGAGAATAGTGTTGAGAAATCGGGTGGAAAAGTACAGGTTATCATCCAAAAAATTACAATTAATTAGTTTCGTACATACGTTAAATCTTATCGCAAATCTTATCGTAAAAAGTCGAATCTGTCAAGCTAAAAAAGCTTGAAATCTTCTTGATTTTCAAATAAGTTTAAAAAAAACCTTTTAAACCTCAAAGAAAAATCAAAGTATATAAATATAAAATTAGTTAGCCTAAAACTTTATCCTCAAATAAGTTTATTAAAGGTCAAATTACTACTGGATGATAACCTGTACTTTATTAACCAGTAGTATTTTGATGCAAATAATAGTGTACAAGTAATATCAGGAATATGAGAAAAGAGGGTAAAATTATGAATGAATCAATTTTTAGGAAAAAGACTATTGATAGGGTTACATCGCCAGAGCAGCTAAACGATTATATTCGTGTGACAACACCAAGCATCTGGCTTGTTTTAGTAACCGTGATTTTGTTGTTGGTTGGTACTCTTATATGGGGAATATTTGGAACTGTTGAAATTTCGGATGGAGATGGAAACATTGAAGAAGTGCATCCAATTACTTTTATTATGAATTGATAGGAGGGTGTTATGGAAACAAAGAAAAAAATAAGGAAGCCAGTTACTGAAGCAGTGGCAAAGGTTCCGGTAGTAATGCAAATGGAAGCACTTGAATGTGGTGCAGCATCTTTAGCAATGATTTTAGCGTATTATGGCAAATGGCTTCCACTTGAACAGGTACGTAAAGAGTGTGGAGTGTCTCGAGACGGTTCAAATGCGGGAAATGTATTAAAAGCAGCCAGAAGCTATGGACTTAGTGCAAGTGGCTATAGATATGAGCCAGAAATGCTAAAGAAGGAAGGGGTATTCCCTTGTATCATTCATTGGAATTTTAATCATTTCGTTGTACTAAAGGGCTTTAAAGGAAATCGTGTATATATCAATGACCCTGCAAGGGGAAGTATAAGCGTGTCTATGGAAGAATTTGACCTTTCTTTCACAGGTGTATGTCTTAGTTTTGAACCCACTCAGGATTTTGTTCAAAGCGGAAAAAGAAAAAGTGTTTTAAGATTTGCAGCAAAATGTTTAAAGGGTTCAGAGATTGCAGTTGTGTATGTAGCTTTGACCACAATGATTATTTCCTTTATTGGAATTATCAGAGCAGGTTTTTCGAGAGTGTTTTTGGACCAGTTACTTACAGGGAACAATCTCGATTGGGTGACTGGCTTTTTTGTAGGTATAATCTTATTAGCAATAGTACAAATATGTGTGGAATGGGTTAATGCCATATGTAACTTGCGTATTAATGGGAAAATGGCAGTTAACGGAAATGTATTATATATGTGGAAATTAATGCAATTGCCTATGGAGTTCTATTCACAACGAATGGCAGGAGATATACAGCAGAGAAAAGATTCAAATGCCTCTGTTACAGCAAGGCTAGTAAATACTATTGCACCACTAGCATTAAACATGATTATGATGTTTTTTTATCTGTTAGTAATGGTACGTTATAGCCTAATACTTACAATAGTTGGGGTTTCAGCTGTTTTAGTAAATATAATACTATCTCGTTATATATCAGCAAAGAGGGTAAATATTTCCAGAGTTATTAATAGAGATAGAGGAAAGTTAGTGTCTGCTACTGTTTCAGGGATAGAAATGGTAGAGACAATTAAATCAAGCGGTGCTGAAAATGGATATTTTGAAAAGTGGGCAGGCTATCAAGCAAGTGTAAATACACAAAACGTTAGATATGCCAAGCTGAATCAGTATTTGGGATTGATACCAAGCATTGCACAACAACTAGCAAATGTAATAGTCCTGCTTATGGGAATTTATCTGGTAATGGAAGGACAATTTACTATAGGTATGGTAATGGCTTTTCAAGGTTTCCTTTCTGCATTCACATCACCGGCGCAAACACTTGTCGGAGCAAGTCAGACCATTCAAGAAATGCGTACTGATATGGAGAGAATAGAAGATGTTATGGAATATCAGGAACAAGAAAATGCTGTAGAAGAAAAGGAAAGCACAGAAGAGTATAGCAAGCTAGGTGGAACTGTAGAACTTAAAAATATTACATTTGGGTATTCGCCATTAAAAGAACCTTTGATACAAGATTTCAGTATGAAGCTTTCGCAGGGAGCAAGGGTTGCATTCGTAGGTTCTTCAGGATGTGGTAAATCAACACTGGCAAAACTTATTTCAGGGTTATACAAGCCTTGGGAGGGAGCGATACTATTTGAAGGCAAAGCGATTAGTAGTATTGACCATAGTGTTTTTACCGGCTCAGTAGCAGTTGTAGATCAAGATATTATATTGTTTGCGGATACTATTGCAAATAATATTCGAATGTGGGATAAAACCATAGAAGATTATGAGGTAATTTTAGCGGCAAGAGATGCTAAATTGCATGATGATATCACACTTAGAGATGGTGGTTATCAATATAAGCTAAATGAAGGCGGAACCGATTTGTCAGGTGGACAAAGACAGAGATTAGAGATTGCAAGAGTATTAGCTCAAGACCCAACTATTATCGTTTTAGATGAAGCGACTAGTGCGCTTGATGCAAAGACGGAATATGAAGTGGTAAACGCAATTAAGGATAGAGGGATTACTTGCATTGTAATTGCACATCGTTTATCTACGATTCGTGACTGTGATGAGATTATTGTATTAGAACGAGGTAAGGTTATAGAACGAGGCAAGCACGAAGAACTAATGAAAAAAGATGGAGCTTACGCAAAACTTGTTGTGAGTGAGTAGGAGGTTATGTATGGGATGGTTTGACGAACAACTTAAGGCAAGAAAAAAATATGATGATGATGTGTTTGAAGATGCCTTCTATAAAATATCCGGTTCTGTACTTGGGTATAAAATGTCCTCGGCATTAACTCAGGAATCTGAAAAAAATAAAGATGCTATTGAACAAATTTTAAAATATTACAAGATAAAATTGCAAGAAATTCCGGATAGTATCAACAATCTTAATGAGCAACTGGAGTATTTGATGCATCCGCATGGGATTATGAGAAGAAATGTTATCCTTGAAAAGGGTTGGAATAAGGATGCTTATGGAGCAATGCTGGGAAGAATAAAAGAAAGTCAAACAGTGGTTGCTCTAATACCGGATAGTATCAAGGGATACTATTACTATGACAGAGAAAGTGGAAAAAAGGTAAGAATTAGTTCAAAGAATGAAGGAATAATAGAGCAGGAAGCAATTGCATTTTATAATCCTTTTCCTCTTGCAAAATTAAATATTGGTTCCATGGCTAAGTATATTGTAGGAACTATTTCCAAGCAGGATTTGATGGTTTTCTTGCTTACAGTTATTGTAGCGACACTAATAGGCTTAATATTGCCAATGCTGAATAAATGGCTATTTGCGGTGGTGGTTTTTCAGGAGTCAACGCAGGCTTTAATGGTAACAGGTGTCTTCATGATATGTACGGTGCTTTCCTCTTTGTTCATGGGAATTATTAAATCATTAATGTCAATGAAAATAAGTACAAAACTACATACATCAGTAGAAGCAGCAGTTATGATGAGAATTCTATCCTTGCCACCGGATTTTTTTAAGAAGTATGGTGCAGGAGAGCTTTCTGAAAGGGCAAGTTATGTCGGAAAATTATGCGACTTAATTGTGGATACAGTGCTTTCATTGGGAGTTACAAGTATCTTTTCGGTAATTTATATTTTCCAGATAATGAAATATGCACCTTCACTGGTAATACCGGCATTAACAATGATATTTATTATGGTAATAGTATCATTTTTGTCAGCTTTATGCCAAATAAGGATTTCAAGAAAAAGCATGATGCTTGCTTCGAAAGAGAGTGGAATGACATATGCACTTATTTCTGGAATACAAAAAATCAAATTATCCGGTGCCGAAAAAAGGGCGTTTGCAAGATGGGGAGAACAGTATTCAAAGGTTGCAGGATTATTGTATAATCCACCGACAATTCTTAAAATGAGTTCAGTTATAAATACAGCTATTGGCTTGATTGGTGCAATTATTATATTTTATGAAGCAATAAAAACCGGTGTAACAGTATCTGATTATTATGCCTTTAATATATCATTCGGAATGGTATCGGGGGCGTTTATCTCTTTGTCAAATGTAGTAGTGTCTGTTGCAAAGATAAGGCCAATGCTCGAGATGTGTGCTCCGATTATGGAGAATGTACCGGAGATTAACACGGATGCAAAGGTGATAGAACGATTGTTAGGTGGAATAGAGCTTAGTCATGTAACCTTTAGATATACAGAAAGTATGCCAAATGTAATAGATGATTTATCACTTAAGATTAAACCGGGGCAGTATGTGGCAATTGTAGGATCAACGGGATGCGGAAAATCTACATTGCTCCGCTTGCTGATGGGATTTGAGATGCCACAAAAGGGAGCTGTATATTATGATGGCAAGGATATAAAATCAATGGATTTACGTTCCTTGCGAAAGAAAATAGGAACAGTTATGCAAAACGGTAAATTGTTTCAGGGTGATATTTTTTCAAATATTACAATTTCAGCGCCGTGGCTTACTATGGATGAAGCATGGGAGGCAGCAGAAACAGCAGGAATGGCAGAGGATATAAAGAATATGCCAATGGGAATGTTTACTATGATATCAGAAGGGCAAGGTGGGATTTCAGGAGGACAAAGGCAAAGACTTATGATTGCTAGGGCAATAGCACCAAAGCCGAGAATACTGATGTTTGATGAAGCGACAAGTGCTCTTGATAATATTACACAGAAAAAGGTGTCAGATGCACTGGAAAATCTAAAGTGTACAAGAATAGTAATTGCTCATAGATTATCAACGATTAGGCAATGTGACCGCATTATCGTTTTGGATAAAGGACATATTGTGGAGGATGGTACTTATGATGAATTAATAAAACAGAATGGGCTTTTTTCGGAGCTTGTAGAAAGACAAAGAGTTGATATTGAAAACTAGGAGGAGAAAAAATGGCTAAAAAGCAAATCGAATATTTTGTAAGTGAGGTTCAAAGCAGACCAGAGTTACAGGAAAAAATGAAAGATTTTCATAAGGAATGTGTGGAAAAAAATCTGAATATGGAAGAAGCAGTTAGTGAAATGATTTTACCAATTGCGAAGGAGATGGGTATTTCATTTAGTGTAGATGAATATATGGAATATGTTAAGAACCAAGCTGAAAATAGAATGCTTGATGATGAGGAACTAGATGTTGCAGTAGGTGGGATGAGAGATGTTTATGTTGAGAAATCTGATAGAGATGTCATTGTTGTTGATAATAGTCAATATTATAATTATATTTTTGTATTTCCATCAGCAAACAAACAGTAATAGGGTAGTAAATTTTTATCATAAGAAATAAACGCACATTTAATTTAAAATAAAAATCTACATCAGAATATAAGGAGGATTAGAATTATGGCAGATAAAAAAGTACTTAATGATGATAATTTAGAAAATGTAGCAGGTGGTATTGGAGGTCATGCAATAATAGAGGCGGGAAGAGACGCTAATATTCAAGATTACTCTCAAATTCATCATACCCAGGTTGAGGGAGATTACACTCCAGGAGTAAAGGTAGATAGTGATGTAACAACAAATGTTAAAAATAGTTTGTTCTAAGATATAAATAATATTTAAAAGAATAAAAGAAAATTAATGTGTAGATGTAAGATTGTTTATGAGTGCGTGATTTTGAAGTGGTTGAAGTTTATATATAGTAGTTGCATTTAGAGGTCGATTACATAATATTATTATCCCCATTGCCTAGCGGTGGGGATAATGATGTAGAAGCATGTAGTGGCACAAGGAAAGGAATTTCATATGGGAAGGTTGAAAAAGAGATTAAAGCTTGTATTAGGTATGTTTTTGGTTGTGGCATTTGGGGTTGCAAAATCAAGTACAAATCATATTTTTGCAGAGGAAAATAATAGTAGGCAGTATGAAATTAATCTAGGGTGCTGGTTGCAGCAAGAGGAAGCAGATAGATGGAATATAGAAACTGGGAAGATAGTTTACTATGGAACATACGAAGGAAAGGCAATGGGGTATCGTGTGCTAGGCTCAAGTGTCGAAACACAGGAAACAATAGAAGAGTGCATTTTGCTTGATTCTGATATGATCTTATATAGAAGTATATTTTCGGATTTTACTTCGTTGTGGAGTGAAAGTGATCTAAGAAGTGATTTGAATGGAAAAGTAAATATGTTTAGCCAAATAGAAGTAAAAGCAATGGCGAATACGCAGTTATTGCCTGCTGATATGTATTATACAGGATATGGATTGTTTGAAGATACAGGGTCAAATGATAAGTTGTTTGTTCTTAGTGCCGCTGAAGCATTTGAATTATATGAAGACAATGAATCGCGTGTTAAGACAGGAGAATATGGTTGTTGGTGGCTACGTTCGGAAAACACAGAATTTAGTGGTATAACTGGATTTGTAGTGTCAGGAGATATTTGGCCAGAATTAGGAATGGGAGATTTGTCTTCGTATTTTCCAAATGGAAGCATATATAGTGCAAATGTTGATACAGATTATATTGGGGTTAGTCCTGCATTTAACCTAAAAAAAGAATCCGTGCTATTTACGATAGCTTGTGTAGGTGGTGTTGGATGGGATAAAACACAGTCACTAGCGAATGCCTGTATAAAAGAGAGTGATAGTAGAGAATGGAAGTTGACTTTAATAGATGAAAAAAAGGAAATAAAATTAAGTAATGTGGATGCAGTTACTAAAAATGGAGAAACAATTATTGTTCCATATACATATTCCGATCAAAGCGAAGAGAATAAGGTTAATCAGATTTCGATTATGATTACTGATAGTGAATATACAGATTCTGATTCAAGGATATTGTATTATGGAGCACTTGATAATATAGGTAACGAGTTAATAGTAGATTTTGAGTTACCTAGTGATTTGCCAAATGAATATAGAGTGTATTTAATTGCTGAATGTATAAATGAAGGCTGTTATACAGATTACGCAAGTCTACCATTAGATATTACAGAGCAGGTGTATTTTAGCGAAGTTGATGATAAAGAAATCACATCAACCAGTACGATTATACCTAAGACAGAAAGTAAATCGAAGAGAATAGATTACGCTATTTGGATATCTTTGATTGCAGGCAGTGTCGTAATATTATTAAAGTGTAATAATATTAATTCTAATAAGGAAAATAAAAGATTATAGATTTTATAAAAATGGAGGTGCAAGATGAAGATTGATAAAAAAATAGAAGGTTCAACACTTGAAATTATACTTGAAGGAAGACTGGATACAACGACTTCTCCTATGCTTGAAGCAGAATTAAAGCATTCTGTAAATGATATTACTAAGCTGATTTTTGACTTTGCGAAGCTTGAATATATATCGTCATCAGGGCTTCGTATATTGCTTGTGGCACAAAAGGTTATGAATAAGCAGGGGAGTATGATTGTTAAAAATGTGAATGAGATTATTGCAGATGTATTTGAAGTCACCGGGTTTTCGGATATTTTAACAATTGAATAAATTATGAAGAATATTGCATTTAGAAATATAAAATTAGATGATAAAGAGGACGTTGAAAGGATACGGTTAAAATATCAGCCGGAGCTTTCAGATTATACATTTGCGTTGCTTTATTGCTGGCAGGAGGAAATGGAACTGACAATACATATAGAAGAAGATTTCTATGTAGTTAAAAGTAGGGAGTATTTCTTTTTTCCGATAGGTCAGAAGAAAAGAGTGGTGAAATTTGTAAATGAGCTGATGGAAGTAGGAATTTTGCCATCTTTTCGTTTTTGCGACAACAAAATGCTGGAATTGATAGAAAGGAATTATAGTGGCAGATATGAGTATTTTGTCTCTGATAATGATAGTGACTATGTTGTGGAAAATAAAACGATAAATGAATTGCTAGGCAGCAAATTTGCAAAAAGAAGAAACGAATTTTCACACTACAGCAATCTAAGTCCGAAGCCTTGTGTTGAAGAAATTTCAGAAAAAAACATAGACAGTATAGCATTGATTTCAAAGTCGCTTTCGGGGATGGATAGGAAACCGGAAATAAAAGCAATAGAGCACTTTTTTGAGCTGGACATGATTGGAATAATTGTAAAAAGAGGAAAAGACTATGTAGGATTTTCGATATGCTCAAAAAAAGATGAAAAGACTATGCAAGGGCATTTTATGAAGAGCATGAGTACAGAAAAAGGAAGCAAATTCTTTTTAATGAAATCTTGTATAGATGCATTTTCTGATAGATTTGACTATACGAATATGGAAGACGATATGGGAAAAGAGGGACTTAGAAAGTTCAAATCTTCTTTTGAAGAAAAGATTGTATCATCATATACTATTCAGTTTAAGAAGGAAGGCAGCTATGAGTAAAAAATGGTTCGTGAGTAAGCTTTTTATGAGATTTTTTGTACCGGCGCTTCTTAGTTCGCTGGGACTTGCTATTGGTGGTATTGCAGATTGCCTTTACGTAGGGAGAATGCTAAATGAAGAAGGTTTATATATTATTGCTGTTACGGCTCCCATTTATATGATATTTACAACTTGGAGCATTGCACTTTCGGTAGGTGGGGCAATTCATTTTTCAAAGGTTTTAGGCGAAGGGGATGTAAATCAGGGAAAAAGGATTTTTTTTAGTACAGTTATAGGAGATTTATTAGGCATATTTGTCCTTTCGATTATAGGCATTATATTTATGGAGTCGCTTATAAATTTACTGGGTGTAGCTTCGGATAGTATGTTTTATGCAGAAATATCTAAATATGTGCGATTTATGTTGATATGTTGCCCTATATTGTTTATGCAGGCACCGTTGCAATACTTTGTGCATGCCTATGATAATCCAAAGCTGGCATCCCTGGCACTTGTTATGGGCTGTGTTTTTGATTGCTTGTCAGGTTATATATTTATTGTGGTAAAAGATATGGGGGTTATCGGGTCTGTGTGGTCAACCTTGGTTGGGGCGTTGGTAATGGAAGCTATATGTGTTTATTACTTTTTTAGTATAAAATTTTTTGGAAAGAAATGTTCATTCTTAATTTTTTTGAAAAAAAGAAGTTTGAGTTTTAGGGGAATTATTTCTATTTTTAGAAAATGTCTTTTTAAATCGTTTAAAACAGGATTTGCTACTGCGACGCAATATCTGTATAAATTAATTATTCTGCTTGTATTTAATCGAATGCTGTTTAAAATCAGTGGAGAGAATGCGGTTGCAGTTTATGATATATCTGTAAATGCTGTGTCGTTGGTGGTTGCTGTTATTGATGCGGTTGTACTGGCGATGATTCCTATGGTATCTACCTTTTTCGGAGAGCGAAACCGGCAGGATGTGAAAAACTGTTTAGGCGTTTCGATGCGTGTGGGATTAGTGTCGACAGGAATTATTGCGTTAGTGCTGATGATTTTTGCTCCTGAGTTTTGTGAGTTTATGGGGTTATCGCCGGAATCAGTCGTTGATGGAACGTTTGCTATTCGTATTGTTGTTATGAGTAGTGTTTTGGCATGTACCAATAGTGTATTAGCATCATTTTTTCAAACTATAGATTTGGAAGTTGTATCATATGTAATAATGTTTGGCAGAGAGTTTATAGTTTTACTGCTTTGTGGGATTTTGCTTGCCGGTGGTGGGTTTAATATGTTTTGGTATGCATATGTTGTTACAGAATTATTAGTACTATTAGGGATAATAGCTATTTTATTATATAAGAAGAAAGTATTAAAGAGAACAATTGTACAGTTTGGAGAGGGTGCAGTTTTTTCGGAAACATTTGTCGGTTCTTGTGAAAATATTTCAGAGACATGTGAACGCTTGCAAGGTTTTTTAGAGCAGGAAGGCGCGTCTATGAAACAGGCATATTTTGTCGCGCTGGCAATGGATGAAGTGTGTCGATTGATTGCGGAAAATACAGGAGATTTGATGTTACAGCTCACGCTTGTAGGAGCAAAAGACGAGTATGTTTTACATATTCGCGACAATGCAGGTAAATTCAATCCTTTTGAGATAAGTGATGAGGATGAACGCGGATTAGGGCTAAAAATAGTCAAGAAGCAAGCAAAGGAATATTATTACAGGCATTTTGTAGGATTTAATACACTTACAATGTCTTTTGCAAAAGAATGTTAAAGGGGTGAAAAATTTGAAATCAATTAAAACAAAATGGGCAATCAGCATAGTGTTTATGCTTCTTGTGATTAGCACAACTCTTTTGGTAATCAGCTACTATACCTATAAAAATGCAATGAATAAGGAGTATGCCACGATCGGAGACAATATTGCAAGAACTTCAATTTCTATGTTGGATAATTTTGATGTAGAAAAGTATGTAGATACAATTGGAAGTGAAGAAGCAGATGAGGTAATGGGTACAAATGAGTATAAAGAGATTATTACAATGCTTAGAAAGATTAAAGATAGCAATGACATTTTGTATCTTTATATGATTGTTCCTACGGAAACAGGCTCATACTATGTATTTGATTCCGATGAGAGCAAAGATGCGTGCCCTTATGGCTATTTTATGGAGTATTATGAAGGAGAGTTTAGTAATAAAGTGGATGCTTTTCTTCGGGGGGAATTTGTTGAGCCTATTATTTCTGACCAGGATTATGGTTGGATTATTAGCATATCTTATCCATATTTTTCGGGTGAGGACTTTCTTGGATATGTATGTGTAGATATTTCTATGGATGAGGTTGTTAGACAACAGCGGATATATTTGTTTAAGTCACTGGCTATTATAGTTTAAATTACTGTTTTGTTTTCACTTGTTTCTATTTTTATAATGAATAAAAAAATGGTATCGCCAATAAAGCTAATGGCAGATGCGGCAAAGAAGTATGTGAGTACCAAAGATGATATAAATACGTTTTCAACTATTTCATCGTTGGAAGTAAGTACCGGAGATGAGTTGGAGCAGCTTTGTATATCGCTGAAACAGATGGAAAAGGATATTAATTATTATATTGATAATCTGTATAAGGTTATGGTTGAAAAGGAACGTATTGGGGCGGAGCTTAATGTTGCGACGCAAATTCAGCTATCTATGCTTCCGTGTATTTTTCCAGCATTTCCAGATAGGAAAGAGATTGATATATATGCTACTATGACACCTGCGAAAGAGGTGGGTGGGGATTTTTATGATTTTTTTATGGTTGATGATAGGCATTTGGCTATCGTTATGGCGGATGTTTCGGGAAAGGGAGTGCCGGCGGCTCTTTTTATGGTGATTGGGAAAACTTTAATTAAGGATCATACACAGCCTGGTAGGGATTTGGGAGAGGTGTTTACAGAGGTTAATAATATATTGTGTGAATCTAATGATAATGATATGTTTATCACAGCGTTTGAAGGAGCGCTAGACCTTGTGACGGGAGAGTTTAGATATGTTAATGCAGGACATGAGATGCCTTATATTTATCATGAGGGTGTGGGGTATGAAGCGTATAAGATTCGTTCGGGATTTGTTCTTGCGGGTATGGAGAATGTGAAGTATAAAGAGCAGGTAATGCAGCTTGGTGTAGGGGATAGGATATTTCAGTATACTGATGGTGTTACGGAGGCGACTGATGCGAGTAATCAGTTGTATGGAATGGGAAGGCTGAGTGATGTGCTTAATAGGGGGTGCGAAGGTGGTAGTCCTAAGCAGACGTTGGAGAGGGTGAAAGAAGATATTGATGAATTTGTTGGAGATAATAACCAGTTTGATGATATAACTATGCTTTGCCTTGAGTATGTGAAGAAGATGGAGGTGAAGTAGATGAATGAAATTACTTTGGAAGCGACGGTTGAGAATATTGTGGTTGTGACAAGGTTTGTGGATGAGTATTTGGATAGTGTTAGATGCCCTGAGAAGGTAAGGGTGCAGATAGATATAGTTATTGATGAGTTGTTTGGTAATATTGCGCATTATGCGTATGGAGAGGGGAAGGGAGATGTGACTGTTAGGGTGGAAATGCAGGATAATCCTAGAGCGGTGTGTGTTACGTTTATTGATGGTGGGGTTGCGTATAATCCTTTGGGGAAGGGGGATCCGGATGTTACGCTGTCTGCGGAGGAAAGGGAAGTAGGGGGGCTGGGGATTTATATGGTTAAGAGGAGTATGGATTGGGTGAGGTATGAGTATAGGGAGGGGAAGAATGTGTTGGTGGTTGGGAAGGAGATGGGGTAAGTAATGGTAGAAATAGTTTAAGAATCCGAGAATTCAAGCCCGCAAAAATTGACAAAAAGTATTTAAAGTGTTATTCTAATGAAGATTATGAAAAAATAATAAATTAATATACTTGAAAGGGCTTGTAAGTGAAAAATGATTTTTAATTCATATGATTTTCTTATGTTTTTTCCGATTGTAGTATTACTTTACTACATAGTGCCACTACGTTTTAGATATGTGTGGTTATTAGTAGCTAGTTACTATTTTTATATGTGTTGGAATGCTAAATATGCATTGCTATTATTGTTTTCAACAGGAATAACTTACCTAAGTGGTATATTTATAAGTAGTATAAAAAAATCTGAAAAGATAGAGGATGAAAAGAAAAAAGTAAAATATATGAAATGGTGTGTAGCCTTTTCTTTTGCTATAAATCTAGGTGTTTTAGGATGGTTTAAGTATTTTGATTTTGTATTTTTGAATGTTCAAAAAGCCTTTTCTGTAATAGGGATAACACTTACAGAGCCCGGATTTGATGTTGTTCTTCCGGTAGGAATATCATTCTTTATTTTCCAAGCATTAAGTTATACAATGGATGTTTATAGAGGAGATGTATATGCAGAAAAGAATTTTCTAAAATATGCCTTGTTTGTATCTTTCTTTCCACAGTTAGTTGCAGGACCAATTGAACGTTCAAAGAATCTTTTGAAGCAAGTGTGTATACCTCATAGATTTAGTTATGAGAAATGTAGAGAAGGTTTTCTTTTGATGATGTGGGGCTTTTTTGTGAAAATGGTTATTGCAGATAGAGCTGCTATATTAGTAAATACTGTATATAATAATGTAGATGGCTATCAAGGCTTATACTTTGTTGTGGCTACGTTAATATTTGCATTTCAGATTTACTGTGACTTTTATGGTTATTCAACTATAGCAATGGGAGCCGCGAAGATAATGGGATTTGACCTTATGGAAAACTTTAATTGTCCATATTTTGCAAAATCAGTGGCGGAGTTTTGGAGAAGATGGCATATATCATTATCTAGCTGGTTCAAGGATTATTTATATATTCCTCTTGGAGGAAATAAAAAAGGAAGGCTACGTAAGTATTTTAATCTTATGGTGGTGTTCCTTACGAGTGGTTTGTGGCATGGAGCACAATGGTCTTTTGTTGTTTGGGGAGGCTTAAATGGTACTTTTCAGATAGTGGGGGATGTGATTAAGCCTATAAGAGATAAGGCTAATAAAATATTTAAGTTAGATAGACAAGCTTTAAGTCATAAGATGTTTAAGGTTATGTTTACGTTTTCATTAATCAATTTTACTTGGATATTTTTCCGTGCAAATAGATTTATGGATGCATTAAAAATACTAAAGAGTATAATAAAGGTGCAAAACTGGTGGATTTTATTTGATGATTCATTGTTTAAATTAGGTCTTGATTGGAAGAATTTTATGGTTTTGGTATTTGCTATAATAATCTTGTTGGTTGCAGATTTCTTAAAATATAAAGGAATAAAGATAAGAAATGTTATATTGAAACAGGAATTGTGGTTTAGATGGAGCTTATATATTTTTGTAATAGTAAGTATTCTTATATTTGGAATATGGGGTTCTGGTTATGATGCTTCTACATTTATATATTTTCAATTCTAATACTAATGGCTATATATCATTGAGACAAAAGGAGAAAATAAAGAATGGTTTTTAGCAATGCAATATTTTTATTTGTATTTTTACCAATAGTTTTATTGGGATATTACTTATTAAGGGGAAGAATGCGTAATTATTGGTTATTACTTACAAGTATTATATTTTATGCATGGAATAAACCAGAGTTTACAGTTATATTATTATTAAGTATTGTAGTGAATTTTATATCAGCCTTAGCAATAGAGAATTTAAAAGGTATAGCTATGAAGAGAATGGCTTTGATTCTATCAATATTTACTAATATAGGTATATTATTTTATTTTAAGTATTTTAATTTTGCCATAAGTGTAATTAATAAAATGTTTTCAGCAAATTTTCAGTTTGCATTTGTTATATTGCCAATAGGTATTTCGTTCTTTACATTTCAAGGTTTGTCATATGTTATAGACGTATATAAAAGAGATGTGCAAGCACAGAGAAATATTTTTAAATTAGGTATGTATATATCTATGTTTCCGCAACTTGTAGCAGGTCCAATTGTAAGATATAAGGATATTGCTTTGGAAATAGATAATCGAAAAGTTGAATATACAGATTTTGTATATGGTATACAGCGATTTATTGTGGGTTTGTTTAAAAAAGTCTTGATAGCAGACACATTGGCAATACCAGTAAATTCAATATTTGGGATGGACCCAATTCAAAATTCAATTGTGGTTGCTTGGTTTGGGGTAATATGCTATGCTATGCAAATATTTTTTGACTTTTCAGGTTATAGCGACATGGCGATAGGCTTAGGTAGGATGTTTGGTTTTCATTTTATGGAAAACTTTAATTATCCATATATTTCAAAATCAATTACTGAGTTTTGGAGAAGATGGCATATATCACTATCAACTTTTTTTCGTGATTATATATATATTCCACTAGGTGGAAATCGTAGGCATGTTTATATAAATGTGGCAGTTGTCTTTATTTTGACAGGAATTTGGCATGGTGCGGCATTTACTTATATTTTATGGGGAATATGGCATGGTTTTTTCAATATTATGGAAAAAGTTTTTAGAAAAAAAGGAGACAAAGAATATTCAATCAAAGCTATTAGAGTTCAAAATGTGTTAAAACATTTTTATACATTATTTATTGTTGGTATAGGATGGGTCATTTTTAGAGCATCAGGAATAAAGCATGCAATTAAATATATACTATCCTTATTTGGTCTGTGGAATACGGATTTTCCGCCAATTACATTGCGTTGGTATTTAGATAAATGGACTCTTGTGATACTGGTTTTGGCAATAATAATGTCAACACGTTTATTGAAAAATATATACGAATTTGTAAAGCGTAGAGTTTGTGAACAAGTACTTGTTCCATTAAAGTATATTATATTGCTTGGAGCATTTATGTTGTGCGTTCTTCAGATTGCTTCTAACTCATACTCAGCATTTATATATTTTCAATTTTAGTTAAGGAGAGTGAATATGCTTAGAAAAACATACGATATTGTTTTTATAATTTTATTTTTAATGATAATATCTTTACCATTTATATTTGCAAATAGATTTCAAGAAGAGATTTCGTTAGATGAAAACAGAAAGCTAGCATCAAAACCTCAGTTGATTGTAGAAGGTAGTCTTAATTCTGATTTTATAGCTGAGTATGAAAAGTGGTTTAAAGATAATATGGGATTTAGAAAAAATCTGATTAATACTAATGCATGGATTCAGTATAACCTATTTAATAGACTTTTGAATTCATCTTATTATTATATTGGGGAAGATGGTGACTTGAATTATGCAACATATGCAATCATTCGCGATTATCAGCACTTGAATCTTAGAAGTGATGATAGTCTGAAAACCATAGCTGATAGTTATCAAATAGTAAATGATTGGATTGAAGGTAAAGGTATACAGTTTTATTATGTTCAGTGTTATGATAAGCACTCGGTTTATCCAGAACAATTTATGAAGACATTAAATCAAAGAGGAGATATTTCTAAAACAGATCAAATGATAGGGTATTTAGAAGATAATACATCGGTTAATGTTATTTCGTTAAAAGAGACTCTTTTAGAAAATAAAGAAGAAGGGTATGAAGTATATAGTAATTGGGGTGATCCTACTCATTGGACGCCAAGAGGGGCATATATAGGATATCAATATATTATGAATGAAATAAATAAGGAAAATGACAATCAGTTTTATATTTTAGAAGAGGAAGATTATAATATTGAGATAATAGACCAAGGAAAGACTTTTAGTGGTTCTATTCATGTGGTAGATGAATTTGAGAAGTTTACAATAAAAGAGCCTAAAGCCATAAGCATAGATAAAACTGTAATGGGAGAATATGGCGAGGATAACAGACATTTTGCCATGATAAATGGTGATGTGGAAAATGATACAAAGGTTTTACTCTTGTGTGATAGTTATGTTGGTGGATTTATAGCTGAAGATTTTGCTGAAAGTTTTGCACAAACGTGGTTAATATGGGCAGATAATACATTAAAACTTGAGTCAATTATAGAAATATATGAACCAGATATAATAATTTATGAATGTGCAGAGAGAGTTGATAGAAGTTCATCAATATGTAAGCTTGCAAATTTGATAAGATAATGTTGATGTTTACAATACTAGGAGGGTAAGATGAAAAATAATACAAAGCATTTGTTTCATGTGTTTATTTTTGGAGTGGTATTAGTCTTTATATTGATTAAGGTTACAGATATAGTAGAATCAAAAAGAAGCCAAAATAAATATAAAACCTTTTTTGAGGAAGCAGATGAATACGATGTTCTGTTTGCGGGAAGCAGTCATATTTTTTGCAGTATTTATCCGATGGAAATTTATAATGATTATGGGATAACATCATATGATATTGCATCTCAAGGTAGTAGATTACCAGGAACGTACCATACTATTATTAATGCTTTAAAATACGCTTCACCTAAATTAATGGTAATTGACTTATATTATATATTTGCAGATGAAAAACTTGACGAGGAATCAGATAGTATTCATGTGACATTTGATGCATTTCCTTTATCTTATTCAAAAATCGTGTCAATTGATGATCTAATTCAAAGTAAAGAAAAAAAGATAGAAATGTTATTTCCTTTAGCAAAGTACCATAGTAGATGGATTGAACTAAAAAAAGCTGATTTTGTTGAAGGAAAAAATTATTATAAAGGTGCTGAACCTAGGATAAATTTATTTATAGAAGCAAAAGAGTTAAATATAGTAGATAAAGCTATTTTGCCAACGGATTACACTGTGGGTATGGAATATTTAGAAAAAATAATAGAGCATTGTCAGTCAAAAGGGATAGAGGTGTTGCTTACGGGAATTCCATATCAGATAAGTGACGAAGAAAAAATATGCTACAATTATGGATACGTGTTGGCTAAAAAGTATAATATAAATTATTTAGATTTATTTGAAACTAAGAATATAATTAACTACAAAGTAGATATGAGTGATGAAGGGCATCTAAATCAGTCAGGAGCATTTAAGATATCTTCATATATTGGCAAATATATTATGGAAAACTATAATATACCAGATAGGCGTAATGATAATTTGTATAAACATTGGATAGAAGATTATGAGAATTACGTTCGAGAGAATATAAAACATTTAGAGAATCAAAAGAGTAATATTTATAATTATCTTATGCTTTTAAATAATGATGAATTTGAGTGTGTAATTTCGTTAAGTGATGAAATTACAGAAGAAAAGTATTTGATTATCTATGAACTTATAAAAAATATAGATGGAATCTATGAATTTGATGCACACACATATTCTAATATTGTAGATGAAAGTGGAACAATTAAGGCACTGAATGGAGCATCAGATATTAGTATAGAGGTATATCGTAGGGGTACAAGAAATGTTATCAGCAGTGTGAGCTTTGAGATTAATCAAAATATAAAGATTGTAGAAAACTAAAATATATAAATCTGGTTTTAGGAGGAAAAATGAAAAAGAATTTAAAGAATTTGTTTCATATAGCTATATTTGCAGTGGTATTAAGCCTTATATTGATTAAGGTTACAGATATAATGGAAGTAAAAAATAGTAAGAATAAGTATAATACCTTTTTTGAGGAAGCAAAAGAGTATGATGTCTTGTTTTTTGGGACAAGTTTAGTGCTTAATAGCGTTTTTCCTATGGAACTATATAGTGATTATGGAATTACATCGTATAATTTTGGTAATTATGCAAGTTATATGCCAGTTACATATTATAGTATCATGAATGCGTTGGAATATGCATCTCCTAAACTGGTGGTTATTGATGTATTTACTTTAGATATTAAAGGGAAAGTGTTTAATAATTTTAGCTTTGCGCATACATCACTTGATGCGTTCCCCATGACATATTCAAAAATGTTAGCAGTTGATGATTTGTTTGATAATAAAGACGATAAGATAGAAATGATGTTTACATTAGCTAAGTATCATAGTAGATGGAGAAAACTACAAAAAAGTGATTTTGTTGAAGAGGCAAATTATAATAAGGGTTCAGATCCTAGAATAAAGGTTTTTAAAGGGTTTAATGAGCCAATATTGATTGATAAGGACATTATACCAGATAAGACTACAGTCTGCATGGAGTATATAGAAAAGGCAATTGAGCTATGTCACTCAAAAGGGATTGAAGTATTGTTGACCAATATGCCACATGGTGCAAATGAAAAGGAACAGATATATAATAACTATGGTCATGTTTTGGCAAAGAAGTATGATATAAGTTATGTGGATTTCAGATATATAGAAGATATTGTAAATTATAGTACAGATTATTATGATATAAGTGGGCATTTAAATCCTTCAGGTGCTTATAAGATAACGAATTATCTTGGTAATTATATTAAGAATAATTATGATATTCCTGATAGGCGGACAGAAGAATTATATGAATCTTGGAAAGAAGATTATAAAGCATATTTTCAAAGTAAAATCAGCAATTTAAATGCTCAAAAAGATAATATTAAGAATTATTTAATGCTATTAAGTGACGATGAACTTGAATGTGCAATCTCTATAAGTAGTAAAATAACAGAAGAAAAAAATCCGCTTATTTTCAAGCTGATTAATAATATAGTAGGCATTTCTAAATCTGAAGAGAACATATACTCCAATGTAACAGAAGAAGGTATAAGTATTAAGGATGTAGAAGAAGGAACGGACATTAATATAGTGGTATATCGCAAGAGTACAGGAGATGTTGTTAGTAAGGTAAGCTTTTATGTTGATGAAAATATTAAAATATTAAAATATTAAAGAAGTGAAAGTAGGAGAATATTATGAGATACGATTATCTATTAGTTGGAGGTGGACTATACTCAGGTGTAGTGGCATATCAATTGACGAAGCAAGGAAAAAAATGTCTTGTATTGGAAAAGAGAAATCATATTGGTGGAAATATTTATTGTGAGAATATAGAAGGAATAAATGTGCATAAATACGGAGCGCATATATTTCATACATCAAATAAAAAGGTTTGGGATTTTGTAAATAATCTTGTACAGTTCAATAGATATACAAATAGTCCAGTAGCAAACTATAAGGGTGAAATGTATAATTTGCCATTCAATATGAATACATTCAGTAAACTGTGGGGGATAAGAACGCCTAAAGAGGCAAAGGAGATTATCGAAAAACAAAGGGCTGATATAAAAGGAGAGCCTAAAAATCTTGAAGAACAGGCAATAAGCCTTGTTGGAAAAGATATTTATGAAAAACTTATAAAAGGTTATACAGAAAAACAATGGGGAAGGGATTGCACAGAACTTCCGAGCTTTATTATTAAGAGACTTCCTGTAAGGTTCACATATGATAATAATTACTTTAATGATTTATATCAGGGAATACCGATTGGTGGATACAACGTACTAATTGACAAGCTTTTTGAAAATTGTGATATAATGCTTAATACCGACTATCTTTTAGATAAAAAGAAGTATGATGATATGGCAGAAAAAGTAGTGTATACTGGACCGATTGATGCTTATTTTAACTATAAGTATGGAGAACTTGAGTACAGAAGTGTGAGATTTGAGACAGAAGTCTTAGATGAAGAAAACTATCAGGGAAATGCTGTTATAAACTATACAGAACGCGAAGTACCATATACAAGAGTAATTGAACATAAGCATTTTGAGTTTGGTACACAGTCAAAGACTGTTATTTCAAAGGAATATTCAGATACGTGGGTAAAGGGAGAAGAACCATACTATCCAGTTAATGATAATAAAAATCAAGAGTTATATAATAAGTATAAAGGATTGGCTGAAAAAGAAAGTAAAGTATTGTTTGGAGGAAGACTGGCTGAATATAAATATTATGATATGGATAAGGTAATTGAGTCAGCACTTAATTCAGAACTAGTTATAGCATTGTAAAAAATAATACTATTTACTAATTGTAAGAAATGGGTTATAATTA
>JAVBUL010000225.1:0-11404 GCA_031555415.1 Lachnospiraceae bacterium
TTTCAACAAATGTTATATGCGCATATTCCAATTTGTCTGAAACGTCCTTTGAATAAAATTTCACATTCTCACGGTATAAATCTATAACCTCATCCTCATTCATGTCATCAACATTTAAGTCCAAATTAAACATCTCCTTTATAACATTTACCTCATCCATGAATGAGAACTCTTCAAAGGCATTTGAACTATTATTTTTAGTATATACATTGATAAGAATAGGCGTCACTTTTTTATTCTTGGAACCTCTAAGTTTTTTAACATAATATTTAAATACACCTTCGAGAATTTCTAAGCTATCGCCAGTATTCACCAGATTAATTCGTATAGGCGCTTTATTTCCCATATCAAAAAGATAACTAAAATGATCCGTAAATTCTTCTATTTTCTCTGCTACAAGCTTCGAGACATATTCTTTGGAACCCTTGTATCGTGGCAATTGCTCTTCTACATATACCTTCCATTCCGGTGAATGGGATTGTTCTATTGGAACATAAACCGACTGTTCCTTTGAATAAGGGTTAATATTAATAAATGGCATAAGATATACATGCTGAAATTTTCGTATTAAATCAGTTTCAACATCTTCAATGCACGTTGTATTAATTTCTTTTAATTGTAATTGATATGCAATATTAAGAGCATGTAATGGCGTTAACATAATTTCTTGGTCGTCTCTGTTTCTCTTTATCATACCAATATAGAAAATATCTTTTTGCTCTGCAGATAAATAACACCCATCCTGAATGAAATCCAAAACATTCAATATACTTGAAAGATAGTCTCTATACAAACTTTCAAGTATATCATCAATATATGTCAGACTAGGAAGGCAATTTCTATTTCTAAAATAGTTAATTAGCCGTGAAAATGTTATTTTAATTTTCTCATCAATTTTTAAGTCCATTGGAATTAATCCATTGGAATTTTCAAATAGTCCAAACTCTCCATAGTTAATGAATTCCCGTTCTAACTCTAAGTTTTTCCGAAATTCATCTCTTGTAAAATAAGATTTTGTGCCATGTTGTAACTTATTTTCACCAACATATTCAAAATTTGTTTTGTATTCTCTTTTTAATTTCCATAATTTCAATCCTTCAATTACTTTTGGCTTTTCGACTGCTCCTATTTTAAGCATAGGTATAACACAATTATTTATACATAGCCTAAACTTAACCATATCATTATCATCCGAAAATGGATAAAGTTCATCAATAGATAATATCATCTTATCCTGATCAGCATAAACAAGCTGATTAGCAGACTTAATATTCACATTCTGCTCTTCAGTAGCAAATTCATTTATAATAATTTCCGTTTCATCTGAATTTATTAGAATTGCACACTCATCAGCTTTATTCCTAATCACAATAGAATAATTTGTTCGAATAGATTCAAAAGATTTTCTTTCGACGTTAACCACTGCAATCCTGAAATCAAAAGAAGCGTCATCTGTCTTGTATTTCATAGAATAGAATGTTGCATTTTGCTTAATATTTTGCAATGTAGTCACTACTTTTCTCCCAGATACATCACAAATTATTGCATTTTTATCATAAAAAATATATTGCATTTTTGTATACTCAGTAAATGCTAATTCTATTGTCATTTCTGTTTTACCACTATCATTAAACAGTAAGATATTTCTAATTCTTGCTTTTGCTTTACTACTGCCTTCTTCTCTATCCCAAAGAGAACTATTATGGACGCATGGAATATATTCAATAATAATTTTATTCTTTTTATCTGTAATAAACTTTTCAATATCTACATAATAAGTATCAAACCAATCATCCTTTTTAAGTCTGTCAACACCCTTTTCATCATAATACTTCTCTAGTTGTACATCCGAAATTCCGTAATTATGAATTTCAGCAACTTTTGCATAGTTATTGCTGTTTTCTTCTATCCTCTGTTCCAATTTTTTACCTGAATAATTAGATAACTTGTCATCTGGAAACATTCCAAATTTCTTATAATCTTTTAGATGTATTTGAGAAGTCTCTAAAATAGAGAGGATATCTTCATATTCAAAAACTGAAGGGGACCCGCCTACTAGTTCGCTCTTTTTGTTTTTTAAATACATTGTTAAAATTGCTTTATCTACATCAGAAAAATCCGAATCATGTAATTTTCGACTAATATCTTTCTCAATTGAATTAATATTTAGGGGCATACCTTCCTTATGAAAAGATCCAGCACCTCCTAAAAGGCTATCTAGCGTAGAGGAATGGATAAAAAAAATGGCTTTATTCTCATAGCCCTCTTCAACACCAACATAGTTACGAAGTGTTGCTAAAAAATCAGGATGAAGTCCACTACAAGTAGAAGCCACTAGAAGCTGAACGTTGTTGAATTCTAACTCATATGTCTTATATTCCTCATTACGCTCCAAATCATTATAAGTAAATGAACGTGCAATTAAGTTGTTTTGCAGTTCCTTATATAATAGTTCAACCTGATTATCGTTTTCAAATTGTACATAAAATTTGTCACCAGGTCTTAACGGATTATTTCGAAAAAAAGATATGATTTTATCTGATAAATAACTATAAAATAGATTTGACATATTGCGCATCACCACTGTCTGACTTTTTCTCAAGCAAATTCAGCTTTTCAAAGAGTTCAACAATTTTCTTTTTTGACTCCCGATCGAATACCAGACCTCTCCTTTCAAATTCATTAAACAACTTTACCAATCTGATTCTACCATCATTTTGTCCTAAAATAATTTTGGTAAATAAAATAATATCTTGTTCTGTGATATTAAAGTTATAGCCAAGTGCTCCTCTACGTTTTCCAAAATTACAATGAACAAATTCAATAAATCTTCCTGAATACTTCTGATATGGCCCTGTTCTTGTCCCATTTGTAAACTGATAATCAATTGTTTCAAATAATAATCTGTTTTCATTTGATGTTTTACAATTTCCATCTTTTTCTTTATCATGAACACAACGTGAATAATCAACATTCGCAATCCATGCTTTATACTTCTCCGTAATTTGACTAATTGATTCTGACATTTGAATATCTTCTTCTGTATCATTAAAACTTCTATGGAATTGAACATAATCCATAGGGATATTAGAATTATTATGCGATAAAAATTCCAATGTCACAGCATGTGAAAATAGTTTCGGTATGTACTCAATCACATACTTCCATCCATAAATATATGCCTGTCTGATTTTTGAGGTCACTTCCCAGCTCAATGTCATATATATTTTTTCAACTTCTTCTGTATTTGCTTTTTCAAATTTTGACATTTTAATAGACAACTGTGTTACATAGAACATAAAGTAGTATTCTAAGAACCGTTTTAAATTTTTTTCATACATTTTAGTATTTTCAATCAAATACTTAATATCTTCTTGAAAAACATCCTTTATATACGGCAAGAAACAGTTATATTTAGATTCTTCTACAGTTCCACTTTCTTTTAACTCGGGGAGTGCTTCAAGAACGATTTTTTGTAAAACATTTACTTCTTCTTTTTTACAAGTATCCTGATACTTTCCTTTTATAAAATCATCAATGAACATTGAAAATAGAAACATTGAAATTTTTTCAGTAAAACTATTTGATTCTAAATAGCCAATTGTCCTTATGTTGAATGGTATAATCGTATTATTCTTCACATACATATCTTTGATAATTTCTAAAAGCTTTTCTTTTTCTTCACCTGTGCAAGTAATCAAATCATCTAACTTTGAATAAAATTTACTGATATCAATACCCAGTCTTATTTTTTTATCATCCATAAGTCTTGTAAACGCACCGATAACACCATTAAAATCATTAAATACAAAAGGGCTACTATTTGTCGTAAATGGAACCAGTTTAAGATTATTTCCTTGAGTATGCGTTCTTCCTTCATTAAAGAGCTTATCTACTCCATTTTCACCTTCGAACTCAATTCTGATTTTTTCCATACTACACCACCTCAAATGTATATCCAAAATCTGAACTGAACTCTAATTTGTAATTAATATCCTTATTCCCAATTTTCTCTTTTATAAATAAAGTTTCTGACATGCTACCTACATGAGAAATTTTTTCTACAAAATTTGAAAATTTAACATTAATACTTTTATCCTTCATATTTGGACGATACCCTTCGACAATCTTATTTAATAAGCTATATAGCGAATAATCAACTTCAATTTCAAACTTCTGTCCACTCTTTTCACTTACATAATTCATATATAGAGTATTTGAGAATCGTTCAACCTCTGACTCTTTTCGATGAACTACGTTGTCTAGAGATTGCTTTATTTCAACTTTCTGACTAAGCTTATATTTTGTCTGTAAACTATTTGTTATAAGCATTTCATCACTATCAGAACTTCCATTCCAATTTAATGCCGCCTGTTTGACAATGTTATATGCCTCTCTAAGTTTAATCTTATCTCCGCAATTCCAATAGTACAAGTTTTTCATATAGTCATAATAAAGTTGATCTTTCACATCGAACAAAGCTCTTTTTCCAAAAATTCCATATGACCTGATAAACAATTTTAAGAGCTCCTGCTTTAATGGGAGACTACTGTTCTCTGTAAAATCCGTTGTCGAAAACTTCTTCAAATTTGATTGCATTTCAGGTAGAAACTCTCTAAATATATCAAGAATACCATCTTTATTGGTAAACTCTACAATAAAAGTATCAGTTTCTTCATTTCTTACATCAACTGGATCAATTTCCCGCAGAGAATTAATAACAATGGACGATTCTTCTCTTGAAAAGATTGAACTTGCTGTCAACGCCTTACAATAGCTGATTGGACTCAACTTTAAAATTTCTTTTCTAGGTTCAAGTGATCCTGTATTTATAAATCTTTCATCTACAATCATTTCATAGATTAGGTTGATTAAAGCTCTGGTAGAAACAATTAATTTATTTTTCACGATGCTTTCTATGAGCAGTTGTATCACCCCATCTCTATACTCCTGAACAAAAAGCATCTCATAATTTGCACGAATTGGGCAAACCAAATTACTTGCACAGCTTCTGCAACATATATTGTATTCGTTTCTAAACGGATTATCTTCCACATCATCTATAACCTTAACAATCAAACTCTCAATATATGATGAAGTAGGTGCCTCTTCTGCTAAACTATATAAGTGATAATCTGTAAAACTCACATAGTGAAAATTTGAATTTACATTGTCTTCTAAACAAGATGATATCGACTCTTCTAAAATCCTTTCTTTTTCAACAAATTCTTTTAATGCCAAAAATTCATTATCACTGTCAGCTTCAATAAAATTATTTAGTGTTCCAAGATTAATTGCTAATACAAGTTTTTTCTTACTTTTCAATAAGTTCACATCAGCAAAATCATTAAGAACTTCTCTTAAAGTATAAATTGCTGGCTTATTAATGTAAAAACTTGCGGTCGAATCATTATGGACTTGATAATTACTCATTAGTTCTGGATAATTATCGTTGTAATATGATAACAGATGCGATTTTCCATCTCCAACACTACCACACAATAATATTAGTTCCGCCTTATCTGTTGCAGAGGTGTTCTTAAGAATATTATCAAACTTTTTTTGTACTGGTCTGGTAACGTGCATATATTTTGTTAGGCTATTCAATCTTTTGGACGATTCAACTGCTTCCAATGAAGACTCTTTAAGACGAGATAACGTCTCAATCAAACATCTATTTTCTGCGTTTTCTTGTGAATTATTATCCATTACTGCTTCCATATTTTCCTCCCACACTTTTATTTTAAATATTCATTTTCAAAACTTTTATCAATCTGTCTATCTCTGCATTGCTTGTATATTTATTTATTGTTATCCTAAGAACCCTATTTACCTTCTCACCTAGTCCCATAGCGGAAAGCACATACGATGGCTTACCAGCACTGCATGCAGACCCTGTTGATAGCGCTAACTCATCGCTTATTTGTTTGATAAACCTTTCATTATTGAAATCGGTTTTATTAACTATAACACTGATAATCCCTGACAATCTTTCTCTAGGAGGAATAGTTAAACTCAACTCTTCAACAGTTTTAATTCCCCGCAATAAATACTCATCTAACATGTGAATTTTCTTTATATCGGATTCAAGACTCTTCGTTGCAATCTCTGCTGCCTTTCCGAATCCAACAATATTGTGAACTGCCAGTGTGCCACCTCTTACACCATTTTCCTGTTCTCCACCATGCATGTATGCGCTAATCGGTCGTAGCCCATAATTGTCATTGCGCATAAACGCCGCTCCTACACCTTTAGGACCATATATTTTATGTGCCGAAAATGACATATAAAGAGGTATTGCCTCTTCAACTCTGAGACCTCTTGTATTTTTTATTTCTTGTCCCAATAAGCCTACGTCTATTTTCATTTTGCCAATTGCTTGTGTAGCATCAACATGAAGTGCGATCTTTCTCTCTCTACATATTTCGCTAATTGTAGGTATATCATTTATTGTACCTACTTCATTATTAACATAGAGGAATGATGCCAAAACAGTTGAATCCTTGATTGCTTTCTTGAATACATCCGTCGATACTTTACCGTTGCTATCAACTCCCAGAAATGTAACTTCAAAACCTCTATCAACTTTTTTATTAGCTCCAAATAATGCCGTCTTGGGATCATTATTTGAATAGATCTCACCATTTAAATACTTACATGTATTTAATGTTGCACTATGTTCTGCCAACGAAGTGATAATATGGTTTTCGCCACTACCGTAATATTTTTCGTAATCTGTATAACCTTTTAAAATAAAATTAGTGCTTTCCGTTGCGCCTGCTGTAAAAATAATTTCTTCTGCTTTCGCATTAATAAGTTTTGCAACCTTTTCTCTTGCATCTTCTACTGCATTTTTTGCATTTATAGCCTTACAATAATATTTACTTGAGGGATTACCATATTCTTCCTGTAAGTAAGGTAACATTGCTTCATAAACCTCTTGATCAATTGGTGATGTTGCACTATTATCAAAATAAATCATACGGTATCACCTACCCCTAATATTTGCTGTATGTATCTATCAACATTACCAGCATGATTATACATATCAAGCAGAAGCTTACTTCCTCTATCAATATGAGCCTTCACATAAAAAGGAAAGTATTCTTCTTCTGTCAAATGTCTACCTTCAACCTGCTCTATAAGAACTTTAAAATATGCATCATAATCTCCGGTAATCGTCTGTCTATTTAAGTCTAATCCATCAGAATCAGATTTAAAATTTGATACAGACGTATTTTCTTTAATAGACCAGGCTATTGCATGTTTGACAAGTGTATATGCCTTATAATTTGTTCGTTTTTCTAATTCATCGAAAATCTCTTGTGTATTTTTTGATGTTTTTAATCTAAATATCATCTATCCACCTCGAAAAAGTACTTATTCTGTACCGTTGTTCTATTTTCATTCTCATCATTTATTAATAAATACTCTTTTGAAATATAGGGTTTTATAGTTCTGTAGTATCCTTCGTTAATCTCTTCATCCGTAGATAGAATAATTACTTGTTCACTAATATTAGGGAAAAACTTACTTGAAATAGCCTTTCTGTGTCTAGCATCTATTCTAGCGTAAGGTGTATCAATGATAAATGGAATCTTCTTTCCCGACAACTTAATAATTGCCCAATACAAAGATAAGATGAATATTTGACGTTCTCCCTTCGATATTCTGGACAATTCAACCTTCTTGAACAGTTCAATCTGTTTTTCATCAATACATTGCTCAATTGCTTTTTTCAAATCCTTAACACTCTTTACTCCAAAGTATTTCAATAATATATCTTCACCTTTTTTTCCAATAAGGGACTGAAATTCTTCATTCCCATAATTTTTAACTAAGGCTTTTAAGCTGCTAGCTGAATAACTCTCATTTTGATACAAATTAAATTTAAAATCATCGTTAATTTCTATATGTGTAATAAGATTGTTCTTTCGATATATTAAATTCAAATTTTCAACGGTCTGAACTTCAAGTTGTTTTATTATTGAAGAGGTTTTTCCATCAAGAAGTTTTTTCATCACTTTTGAGATGCCATTTGTAAGTTTATATATATTTCTATTCTGAGTCTTATCCACTATCTCTTGGTAACATTTATCTTGTTGAATTTGTAAATTTGATAGTTCTTCTTTTTTAAGACTTAACTGCTCGTTCAGATATTCTTTCTCTTCCTTTAATTCACTCAATTGTCTTAGTAACAGATTTTCCTTATTGGAAAAAGCAAGAGTATCGTCTTCACTCATTGCATTACGCAAAATATCTCGATTTCTTGAAGCTTCATTGGACGCTACTATTTTTTCATTGATTCTATTTAGCATTTCCTTTTTGTTAAAATTTAAAAGCATAGACGCTATTGAATGTATTCTGTTTTTCTGTTCCTTAGAAAGATCATGCATCATTGGCCTTTCATCTAAAGAAATATCAGGTTTAAAGCCACTTATAACTGCATCATAAATTTCATTGAGCACTTTCTTTTCGTCAAGTTGATATCCTTTAAGAATTAAAGATAAGGCATCTCTATTGATATTGTCCGCAACATATCTAAATCTCTCACTTTTTTCTTCATAATCCACCTGTTGAAGTATTGGTTTAACAAAATCTGCTGTAATGATAAATGGTAATAAACCTTCAACAAAACTTTTTATTTCTACATTTAGTTCAGCTCGTTTTCTTTCTGCAGCATCAATTTTATCTAGGATTATTTTCTTTTCAACTTCAGTTATACCACCTGAGTTTTTAAAAGTTACTTCCAGCTCTTCTAATTCAACGGTTAAATCATTTACTTCAATTTCATTTTCATTTTTTCTTTCTTCTTCTTGTAAAATGTCCTTTTTTAACTTTTCAATAAGAACTTCATTTTTTTTATAGATATCTACCGCTTCTTTGTCTTCGTCAGAATCAGACTTCGCAAGGTAATTAGAAGAGAATTTACGAACTATTTCAAATACATCCAAATCACACATAGTAAATAAGGCATTTTTGATATACATATTGTAAGAATTTGTCGAGAATACATTTCCAACTTCTTCCCCATCAAACAAAAAGAAATCAAACAATCCCGGCGGGATTACAGTCTGAAGATAATTATTAAAATACAAAATTTCTTCTGTAGTTAATTTTCTTCCCATTTTTTCAACACTAAATATTTCATCTAAATGTTGTTTAATATAGCTCCATTTACGTTCTATTCTATAGTCTACTAACTCGCGTTCAACCATAATTGAAATGTCGATGCTTACACTTGCTTCTACGATTTCATTTTGGAATGCACTACTATTAATATATTCTTTTACCTTTTGAATATAATGAGAGTTAGATCCTACATAGCCAAATGCAAGTGACCCATAAAGACCTATTTTTATCGCTGAGAAAAGAGAAGTTTTTCCTGCTCCGTTCTGTCCGCCAATTAAAATAATATTTTTATTATTTTCCACTCTAAAATCAAATTCATTCACACCTTCAAAGGAACTGAAATTATTCAATACAAGTCTGTTAATCCTCATTTTCAATCTCCTTTATTACATCCTCATGTAACCATTGTTGCTTCAGCAATTTTTCTAAACTATCCCTAATTATTTTGGTATTAGAGAAATTTTTATTCTTATATGCAGATAAAAGCATATTTCTTATTAGCTCAAATGGTACAGCATACTCTTTTGCAAAATATTCAATTTGTTCAATACTTTCTTGGTCAAGAAGTTCTTCTTTGTAATCATACCATGGTAATTTTGCTTGTGTTACATCCTTGTATAACTCAACCAATGTCCTTCTTGATAAATCTAACTCTTCGTCCCAAATCTCATCAATAGCCTTCAATTCTTCCACTGTAATTAGTTCATATCCCATTTTTTGCTGCGTTTTAATAAGCTCCCTCAATATCATCTGACGAGCCTCCCAGGTAAACGGGCCAAACCCCGCCTCTCCATTTTTAGTTTTATAGACTGTTCCATTTCGTCTTTTTGTTTCTCTATTTTCTGGAAGATCTCTTTGTTCCATAAGCCATCTCCTGAAATCAGCTAGTGGAATTAACTCCCTGTGTCCAGATCGAATAAATCCATTTAAAGATTTATCTTCCTTAACAACAGTACAAACCCAACAACCAAATCGCGAATTACCGCAACTCTGCTTTTGCCCATCTCCAGCACTTATTCCTGCGAATGGGCACTCTCCACTATCTGCGCCTGCATATAATTGCACAAGTTCTCCATTGTCAGACCCCCAAGGTGTTTTTCCTCCATCAAGTTTCAGAAGAATATCCCAAACATCGTCTGTGGTAAGTTCTACTATTGGATTGTACACATATGCATCCGTAATCGTTTCATGTCTATTCAATAGTCTGTTTGCAATTTCTCTGCCTTCAATTCTTCGCTTTCTTGCTATGCTTTCATCTTTTCTTACACCTAGTAAAACTACGACTTCTTTTCCTGATATTTTGATCAAGTTTTGAATAAATTCGCCGCTTGGATTAATCTTCAAACGGTCTGTACACCATCTAAATGTTCCATTCATTCTCGGAGTCGGAAATCCTCTTCCAATTATATTTGCCCAAAATGTATTATTTGCTGGTGGTTTTACCATAGTTGATTGAAGTGGCAAATTATCTTCTTGAGCTGCCTTTCCAAGCATTTCATTCATTTTGGTCAAATAGATTTGGATTAGCGGATTTTCAATCATAGTATCAGAAGATACTATAAAAACATCTTTTTTTCTTTCATTCTCTGGCAATGACTTTAACATTTTATAAACCAATTCTACAACTGTTGTGGAGTCCTTCCCTCCACTGTAACCTATTACCCAAGGTCTTTCATCTGATTGATAAACATACTTTATTTCATCAATTAATTCCTCAAGTTTATTTTCATTAAAATAACTATTCTTCATTTATATTTCCTCTATGCTTTGCGACCTGATTTACAAGTCCCAAGCTTAGTTCCTTCCCTGTGTCATCCATTTTTTCAATAATACTCAAAATTTGCTTTTCTAAACTGCTTCCCGTTTCAAGGGTAACTTGACGGCCAATCAACTCATCAAGTGAAATTTTATACAGATCAGCAGCCCCCTGTAAAAAATTAATATCTGGCGTAGTTGTACTTCTTTCAATGTTGCTTATTACTTGTTGTGTCATTTTCAATTCATCTTCAAGTTGCTTTTGTGTATACCCATATTTTTTTCTTATTTCTGATAATCTATTTCCAATTTGCATAAAAAAAGCCCACCTTTCCAAGTTTTAATTATACAACGTTTTTGGGTATTTTTAAAGTTGACTAACAATATATTTGTATTGTATAATAAATACAAATATATTGTTAGTTTCATAAAATTGAAAGGATGTATGTACCATGAAATATTGTAAAAATTGTAATTGCGAAATTAATAAAAATAACATATTTTCAAATGATTCTCG
>JAVBUL010000280.1:0-4969 GCA_031555415.1 Lachnospiraceae bacterium
AAAAAGATAGCGTATTTTAAAAATCATATTTGGGGATTGTAAAGAAAAGAAAAAGTAGATATAGTGTAAACAGAAAGTAAATCTGAAACACATCAAGGGACATCTCTGCCCAATTAAATCCTACAGTAAGTTTACGCTATCGCTTTCATGAGTTACACTTGTAACGCCTACGAGAATAGAGTATACTAAGAAAAACAAGGAGTCAAGTTATTAGAACTCATATGTTACATATAGGGGGAATATGTTATGCCTGAGCCATATTCTGAAATTCAGAAAAGAATTACCAAAGAATCTGTTTTTATTGCACTTATGAGATTATTGGAACATCGTGCTTTTAACGAGATAACTATAACAGAAATTGCAAAAGTTGCAGGAGTATCGCGGGCTGCTTTTTACAGAAACTATCAGACAAAAGAGGACATTATAACCTTTTACCTTAGAGATTTATTTGGGGAGCTTATCGTACAATTACAACTTCTAGAAAACAAAAGTAAATGGAATCGGATAAGGTTGTTTTTCACGTTTTTTAAGGATCATAATGATTTCATCAATAGGCTAATAATAGCAGAACTATCCCCTATCTTTTATGAACAGTTCTGTATATGTGTAACTAATTTTTTTGAAAGTGAAACGGTTAAATTATATGATTCCCATCTTTATGAGAGGTACTTTCCGCAGTTCATAGCCGCAGGCCTTTCTAGAGTTCTACTGGAGTGGATTAAGGATGGAACAGTTGATAGCGTTGACGATATCACTAAGTTCATGTTTGAAGTAACTGGAAGCTGATTAAAACAACAATTTATGGAAGAAAAACATGTTAGAGATGATTGTGATTATAGGGATGATTATATTATGTATATTTGTATTTGTGGTGATAATGGGTGGAACGAATATTCGCTTTCATAATAGACATAAGGAAAATCAAATCCGTGTCGCTTGTGTTGGGGATAGTACTACATACGGAACGGTAATTCCCAATGTATTTTACAACTGCTATCCGGCACAACTAGGCAGAATGCTTGGAGACAAATACCATGTTTCTAACTTTGGATTTAACGGTAAGACTGCACTTGATATAAATGAAAATTCATTCCGAAGAACGAATCAATATCCTCTTAGTGTACGCTATCAGCCAAACATTGTAATCATCATGCTTGGCACAAATGATACCAAGCTACAGAATTGGGTATCACAAGAAAGATATAAAGAGGATTATAAAAGTCTTATTCAAACCTATCTTGATTTAGACAGCAAGCCCAAGGTTATTCTATGCACGCCGAACTCTGCCTACAGTGTAAAAGGCAGAACCGATGGTATTTATAATTATGGTATAAATGAAGCAGGTCTTCAGAAAGAATGCAAAGTAGTAAAGGAACTTGTAGATGAAATGCAGCTTGATTTTATTGATATGTACAATGTAACAGCAAACCACTCAGAATGGTATAGATTTGATGGCATTCACCCAAACAAAGGCGGTGCAAAAGCAGTTGCAAGAGCTGTATATGAGAGAATAATGTAGAGACAACATTAGCAATATTAGAATAGAAAGGCGAAATATAATGATACTTTATTTTTCAGCAACTGGAAACTGCAAATATGTTGCAGAACGCATAGCGAAGATAAATGATGACAAGGTTATTTCAATAGTAGAAGTTCTGGAGAAAGGAATAGTTTCCTTAGATATAGATAAGGAGGAAGCAGTTGGAATTATTTCTCCAACATATGCGTGGGGCTTGCCATCTGTGGCGGTTGATTTTTTGAAAACAGTGACATTTTCTTATGATGAAAAGCCTTACATTTATTTTATTGCCACATATGGTACAACACCAGCACACGCTGGATATTTTGCTGATCAATATATGAAAGAACATATAGAAATAGGATTTGATGCATTTTACAGTGTGAAAATGCCAGATACTTGGACACCTATATTTGACCTTTCAGATAAAGAAAAGGTAAGTGAGATTAATAAAAATGTTGAGCCACAGATTGATGAGATAATTGGTAAGATTAGCGAGAAATCGAATGGTGATTTTATGCAAGATAAAGTTCCACATATAACGGCGGTTGTATATAAACCATATTATGAAATTATGCGAAGAACGAATCATCTTACAGTAGATGATAGCTGTATAGGCTGTGGGCTTTGTGCAAATAAGTGTCCAGTTAAAGCAATCGAAATGAAAGACGGGAACCCTGTTTGGATTAAGGATAAATGTGCCATGTGCCTTGGTTGCCTGCATAGATGCCCTAAATTTGCTATTCAGTATGGTAAGAATACTAGAAAACATGGTCAATATAAGAATCCTAATACAAGGATTTGAGACAGTGTATTTTAAAGATGCATAGACTCACCAAAGGTGTGTACGGGTGAAAAAGTGGTTATCGTGGATTAAAGTTAAGGCGCGTAGAAACCATTGCCCTTGACACAAAATATAACATTCTATATAATTGTATATAAGCAAAATGTTATATATGCATTGGCAAGGAGATGGCATAATGTTGGAACTAATAAAAAAAATTCGCACACATATGAATATGAATCAGACTGATTTTGCAGAATTATTGAATGTTACTTTTGCTACCGTGAATCGTTGGGAAAATGGTCGTGCTTTGCCCAATAAGCTTGCGCAATCCAAAATATATGATTTATGTATTGAATATAACGTTCCAGTTTACGATATGCTTATTGAAAAGATAAATGCATTTTCTAGGGATATCGCATTGAGGGAAGGCCGTGTTCTGCTTTACCATGGTTCCAAGTCTGGTATTGAAGGAACTATTGCACCAAAGAGTCGTAAACAATGTGACTTTGGTGAGGGCTTCTATATGGGAACAGAACCAAGTCAAGCACTTACCTTAATCTGTGACTATGAAAAGTCGAAATTTTATATTGTTTCCATATGTTTAGAGGAACTTACAATATTGGATGTGCCAGCAGACTTAGATTGGGCAATGCTAGTGGCATATCACAGGGGAAGGATGGAAAAAGTAAGGGGTACTTCTTTTTATACTTGCTATTGTGATATGGCTAAGGAAAAAGATGTGGTTATTGGAAGCATTGCAAACGATAGAATGTTTTATGTTATAGATAATTTTTTCATTGGTAATATTACAGATGCTGCTTTAATTCATAGTTTGTCTGCTTTGGAACTTGGTAAACAGTATGTTGCTGTTACACAAAAAGGGTGTGATGCTGTACGAATTGAAAAGGAAATACCCATTTCTTATCTGGAGAGACTATTCATGAAGGAGACTGCAGAAGCAAATCGTACAAGAGGTATTTCATTGGCTAATGATATTTGTAAAAAATATCGTAGGGAAGGTGTGTTTTTTGATGAAATGTTGGATGTGGCATTGAAAGGAGAATGAACTTGACCGAATTACAATTAAAATTATGTGATATTCAGGGTAGATTGTTTGAACTATCTGCTGAAAAAGGATATAGTAGCCTTCACTTTGTGAAATTATTTATGACGTCCGAAACAGCAAAAGCATTGGACTCAAAATATAATCGAATGCAGTGGGCAGGAGAGGAATATCTGCTTGAGGAAATAATCTTGGAAGCAGGAGATTACCTTCAGAGAAATGGAGAGTTGTATTCAAAAGAGGTTCTTTACTGGATGGGATATATTTATCGTTATTGGCATTATTATACAAATGAGGATAGTCTAAAAATTTATAAGCAAGCATCAGTTGAAACAGTAAAGAGGAATTACATGATATTTCACACCATGGCGCCAGAGATGGCAATAGATAATTTGAAAGAGATCTATAAGCAGAAAAGAGCTACGCGGGATGCTGATATAAGAATTACTGAGAAATAGATTGTTAACAAATGATCAAAACATACTGGATGAATATGCATAGAAATAAAAAGGCGGTACTTATGTTTGGACTCTGGAGTAATGGAGAAGCCTACAAAGCCGTGAATCATCTTGTCATATACATATAAAGTAAAATCTATATTTTGTTCATCAGTCATACCGTAGAGAAATTTTGACGTGATGGAACAGATTGTATTATCCAAATCATATTAAAGTAGTCGAATTCGACCACTTTAATATTGATAAATATAGGGAGATGTGGGATATTAAAAATAAATGGTGGTCGGTAGAAAACCTATTTATAGTCAATTATACAATCTTGTGAAGGATAAAAATTACTTTGTGCTTACTACAAACGTGGATCATATGTTCCAAAAGTCAGGATTTGATAAAAAACGATTGTTTTACACACAAGGGGATTATGGTTTGTGGCAATGTTCTAAACCATGCCATCACAATACCTATGATAATGAGCAGGTTGTGATTCAAATGCTTAAGCAACAAAAAGACATGAAAATACCTTCAGAGCTTATTCCAAAATGCCCAATATGCCATAAGCCTATGACTATGAACTTACGCTGTGATAGCACCTTTGTGCAGGATATAGGCTGGGAAAATGCTAATAATAGATACAGTAATTTTATAGAAAAGCATAAAAAAGATCATGTGCTTTTCTTAGAATTAGGTGTAGGAGCAAACACTCCTGGAATTATAAAATATCCATTTTGGCAGCTGACAGACAAAAATAAGAATGCTATATATGCTTGTATTAATTATGGTGAAGCAATGGCTCCAAGCGAAATAAGTGATAGATCTATTTGCATAGACGGTGATATTAGTGAAATACTTGATAAAATATAAAATAAAATTTTAACGAAAAATAACAAATAAACCCCAAATAATATTTACGGTATTTACCATTTTGCATCTTTATAATAGAATAGAGAGAGTTACTGTTTGCAGACAATGGAGGAAATTATGATAAAGGTTCAAAAACTGTCCTACTCGTATCCACAAAAGGATTTATATAAAAAGGTTTCATTTACAATAGAAGATAATGTGCACTGTGCTCTAATTGGCACCAATGGTACTGGAAAAAGCACCTTGCTAGATATGCTAATGCGCTCTGAAGAGTATCTGTA
>JAVBUL010000081.1:0-3720 GCA_031555415.1 Lachnospiraceae bacterium
GAAAAAAGCAATGAGCGGACAATCAGGTGATGCAGTTAAGAATATGGCATATAATTTTATTGGAATTGGAGACAAACCAACTAATGTAACTGTTCGGTTGAAACCATCTCTGGATATTGGAGGCCAGTTAGTACCCTGTCCTATTTACATCCCGGTTTCGTTTATTTACGGAAAAGGAGCGAAATAAAAAAGGAAACTAAAAAATTAGAGGGAGTTCCAGGAATAACTTATACTAACAAAGATCCTGCAACTCCCTTACTATTTTCTTTACGTACAGCGAAACCCGCATGTATGCCAAAACAATGTATTTATCAAATATTTGTACATATATCTGTTGCAGGAGCAAAATACCAGAAACCTATCCAATCTTCCCCATTTACCGGTTCAAATGGCCCATAATATATCTTACAAAGATTACGCATAATTTCTACGGTTTTATACTCCCGGGCAAGACGTGGACCATAACTTTCCGGCCATGGCATTCTATAGATATGAGGAGAATAGTCAACATTACCAGTAACTCTCCAACTTCCCCAATCTGCTATATATGAGTTAATGAAGCCCTGGCTGTCCTTAGTACTCACTCCCCCATATATAGAAGTATACTCCTCGTAATTAATCCAATTACCAGTGCCATTAATACGCTTTCTAAATTCCAGAATAAAATCAAATACGCTTTGTCCTTCTGCACAGCTGGGTTTTTCTTCTGTATATACACAAAACCAATGAGTATTGGTTCTAGCTTCCAGATAATTATCCTCCTCTGTAATTATAACTACTCCAGGATTCATCTTTAATGAATTTTCTTTAATGAAAGTTCTTTTTAACTCAACCAATTGTTCATGTGTCGTTATATCTTTATAATTCTTGATTTCACCACCAATTATCACATTACCATTTTTATCAAGTAATGCACTTAATCTCTCATTACTTACAGGAATGTAAGGTCCACAGTCCCCATTGACTTCAGGGAAATAGAGTATGTTCCCATATTTGGATTTGACTTTCGCGTAATCATCTACTGTTTTTATCTTTGAAGTTTCCTTCATGGCATTTTCAAATTCAACAAGTAAAGAATTGAACTCTTTTTGCTTTATCCATTGTTTGAATTCCTGTCTGTCCATTTCATTCAATTGGGCCACCATTAAATCAAATTCAACCTGGTTCTCAAACTTCAGAATGGATTCATCTTTTGGATTAATCTCATTGTTATCATCCAGTTGATTACTACATGAGCAAAAAACTGACAATCCAATAAAAGCTAGTAAAAAAATCTTTTTCATAATTTTTAAAATTAATTGTTTAACATAAGTGAATAAATATTTATATATCGATATATAGTAAACTGTATATAATGGCATGAATTAAAAAAACAATTAATACTAAATTTCAAATTTGGATGAAAGTTAATCAATATTTTATAATTACACAAATTAATTTAAATTATTTTTCATTTATTTTTCATATAATGCTTATAATAAGTAATTTATTTATTTATTTATAAAATATTTGTTTGTTGTATTATTTATGTTTTAGTATTTTTAAAAAATATTCATTTAACATACTTGTTGTTTTTGTATAAGTTAATATTCTATACTATATAAATATGATCAACAACATATAATTATTTTTTATTTAATTAGTATATTATTACTTTATATTTTTACAAATATATTTTCATTAATATAATTATATATGGTTATTCATATTTATTCTAAATAGTATTAATACATGAATAAAAAAAGCAGTAAAATGAGTAAATATACTCATTTTACTGCTTTAATATTTACAGATTTTTCTATTTCTTCCAGAGCTTTTCCATCTCTTCCAAAGACTTTCCTTTTGTCTCAGGAACCATTTTCCAGACGAATAAAGCAGAAAGGACAGCCATCAAGCCATAAATACCGTAGGTCATACCTCCACTAAAAGTCATCATAGGCGGATAAGTCGATGAAATCAGGTAGTTAGCCATCCACTGTGCTGCTACAGCAATAGCAACAGCTTGTCCGCGGATTTTAGTTGGGAAAATTTCAGAAATTAAGACCCAACAGATTGGCCCCCACGACATCATAAACGATGCTGTATAGATAATGATAAACACCAATGTGGCCATGCCGATAATATTATTGAATGCCAGTATCGAGATCGCAAACATACCAATCGCCATACCAATAGAACCCGTGATCAGCAAAGGCCTACGTCCCCATTTATCGACAGTAAGTATAGCCACAATAGTAAATATAACGTTTACTAATCCCATTATAATAGTTTGCATCATTGAAGCATCCTTTTCTGCTCCCATACTTTCAAAAATGCGAGGAGCATAATATAATGCTACATTAATACCTACAAACTGCTGAAATGCAGACAATAATATACCTATAACAATGACCTTTTTCCCATAAGAAAAGATACTTGCTTTAGTCTTTTCCACTACAGTTTCTTTGATCTCTACCAGGATACTACGTGCTTTTTCCTGATTTCCAATCACTTTTGTAAGAACAGCCATTGCTCGTTCATCTTTATTGATCAGAGCCAGATAACGCGGAGTTTCCGGAACAAATAGAACTAAAATTCCAAATAAAGCTGCAGGAAGAGCTTCAGAAGCGAACATATATCTCCATCCTATATCATTAATCCATTCGAGACTTTGTCCATTGGCAATACCCCAGTTGACGAAGTAAACGACAAGCATTCCGAAGATAATTGCAAATTGATTGAATGAAACCAATCTACCCCGGATATCAGCAGGAGCAATTTCGCCAATATACATCGGACAAACAGCGGAGGCGAGTCCCACTCCTATTCCACCAATGATACGATAGATATTGAACATATACAATAATCCCATACTGGGTCCTCCTCTTTCGAAGAAAAGAGTTTCAGGATATCCTGATCCTAAAGCCGATATAAAGAACAGAATAGCGGCAATCAATAACGATTTTTTCCGTCCTAAACGATTGGAAACCAATCCCGAAATAGCACCTCCTATAATACATCCGATCAAAGCACTTGAAACAGTAGCGCCATGAGCGAATTCTCCAAGTCCCAAAGGCTTAATCAAAAAAGCCTCTATCGATTTTTCGGCCCCTGAAATCACAGCAGTGTCATACCCGAAAAGCAATCCTCCGAGTGTAGCAACCAATGTGATAGCGAAGATATAAGTAGTGTTGTAGTGTTGTCCCATTAAATGTACATATTAATGATTGATTCGTAAAGTTCTTGTTTACCACTGATTTGAGCCGGTTCTCCACTTTGTGCAGCGATATTACGAAGATCTTCAAGTGAAAGTTTACCATCTGCGAAAGCTTTGCCGTTTCCGGTGTTGAAAGAAGCATATCTTTCTGCACGCATTTTGTTATAGTCTGAATTTTGAAGGATATCTGCAGTTACAACCAAAGAGCGGGCAAAAGCATCCATTCCGGAGATATGGGCAATAAAGATATCCTCCATATCTGTTGAATTACGACGGGTTTTTGCATCGAAATTAGTACCGCCGTTTCCTAAACCGCCGGCTTGAACGATTACGAGCATTGCTTGTACCAATTCATAGATATCAATAGGGAATTGGTCGGTATCCCAACCATTTTGATAATCTCCGCGGTTAGCATCGATAGAACCAAGTAAACCTGCATCAGCAGCAGCCTGAAGCTCATGTTCAAAAGTATGACCGGCCAATGTAGCATGGTTAACTTCAATATTTACTTTGAAATCTTTATC
>JAVBUL010000001.1:0-4032 GCA_031555415.1 Lachnospiraceae bacterium
TAGTCCTTAAATTAAGAAATGATTGCATAATTCCAAAAATCTGTTATAATATAAGTATAAGGCAATCGCCACAGAGTGGTTGACCAACGAAAAGTAAAAACCTTCCCGACTCGGTCAAGTACAGGGAAGGTTTTTTATTATACTAATGACATGTCAAACTACTGGTATTATTTTACCACAAAACCACCAAGAACACAGGTTTGATTTATTTTCTCTCTTAATGGCAAAATTAATCTTGGTGATACTGATAATTCATCTATTCCCATTTTTATAAAAGTTTCCGTAAGTTCTAAATCTCCTCCAAGTTCGCCACAAATTCCAATCCATGCTCCATTTTTATGTGCATTGTCCGCTGCCATCCTAATCATTTTAAGCACTGCCGGATGATGAGTATTACAAAATCTCTCAAGCTTAGGATTTTGCCTGTCTATAGCAAGGGTGTATTGAGCGAGGTCATTTGTACCAACACTGAAAAAATTAACTTCTTTTGCCAGCTCATCACTTATCATTACTGCTGCTGGAGTTTCTATCATTATACCTATTTCCACATCCTTTTTATATGGAATTTCTTCAAAATCCAGTTCTTTCTTTACTTCTTCAATTATCTCTTTTATCTCTTCTATCTCTTCAACCGAAATAATCATCGGAAACATAATACCAAGATTACCAAACATTGATGCTCGATATAATGCTCGTAACTGTGTTTTAAAAATCTCTGGATTTGCAAGACATATTCTTATTGCACGAAAACCAAGCGCAGGATTTTCTTCTTTATCTAAATTAAAATAATCTATCTGCTTATCAGCACCAATATCAAGTGTCCTTATGATTACTTTCTTACCAGCCATTCGCTCTAAAACTTTTCGATAACACATAAACTGCTTTTCTTCATCCGGATAATCATTACTTTCCAGATAAAGAAATTCACTTCTAAAAAGTCCGATTCCTCCTGCATCATTTTCTACCACTTCATCTAAATCGTCAATTCCTCCAATATTTGCAAATATATCAATTTTTTTTCCATCTAAAGTTATGTTTTCTTTACCTTTTAGATTTTGCAAAAGTTCTCTTTTGCAAAGTTCATCATTATATTTTTTTTCTAATTCTTTTATTGTAATTTCGTCAGGCTCAATATAAACTATGCCTGTGCTTCCATCTACGATGGCTTCCTTATCTTCAAACTCTCCTAAAAGAGCATCACCTAAACTAACTACTGCTGGAATATTCATTGTTCTTGCCAGTATAGCTGTATGTGAGTTTGATGAGCCCTGCATCGTACAAAAAGCCAATACTTTCGACCTATCTAGTTGAACTGTTTCTGATGGTGTAAGATCATTTGCACAAATAATTGACTTTTCAGTTAAAATATTATCAGTAGTTTTATTCATAAGATTTTTAATAAGTCTATCCGAAACATCTTTTATATCTATTGCGCGCCCACGCATATAGTTATGATTCATTGCTAAAAACATCTCCACAATATTATTAGCAGCAAGAAAAACAGCATATTCTGCATTAAAACTTTCCGATAATATATAACGTTCAACCTTTTCATTAAAGGCGCTATCATCAAGTAACAACTTATGCATCTCAAAAATCCCTGCGTTTTTCTCTCCCACTTCAACGAATGCCTTTTCATAAAGCTCCTCAAGTTGTAAACCTGTGAACTCTTTAGCTTTATTGAAACGTTTCATTTCACCTTCTATATCTTCCACGTACCTAAGCGTTACGCTCTCTTCTTTACTCTTGACAAAACTAATTTTTCCAAAGGCTATTCCATCTGAAACACCTTTTCCTTGTAGTTTAATCATAATGTTCACACCCTCTTTCTTACCTACACTTTAATATATACAAATTATAACATTCATATAACGTAAAAGCAATGAAGACTCGAAAGTCTTCATTGCTCGTACTGTAGACAAATGTATCTGATAATGTGTGAAACAGACTATTTCTTATATCCACATTTTGGACATACGCCATTCTCGTTTAGCGTAATGCCACATAATGGGCATCGGTCTATTTCTTTTTGTGATTCATATTCTTGTGTCCTTAGTAACAACCAAACGACACTCTGGATATGCTGTAGCTTCCCTTAAAACCAATGCATGGTCAAAGTTTGTCAATCATATATTTATCCAATATCCCTTGTTCTATATCTCCATATACCAATTGTAGTAAGCACTACTGCTATCAATGTTAATATTATAAGTGGTATTATATTAAATTCCTGTATAGGTAATTGAGATATATTCCCAAATGGTGTTGTTTTCTCAACCCATTTTGGTAAACTCATTATTCTACCTATATACATAATCATAAATGTATATCCAAATACTGCCCAAATAAGTGAAGTCATCTTTGGAAATGCACCGACAAGAAGTATTGCACCACCTGTCATAACCCATAATGCAGGAAGATAGCAAAAACCTGCCTTTATAAGCTCCGGTATGCTAAGCTCACCACCCGAAGCACCACCAAGTCCTATTGCCAGAAGTAATTGCATTACTATACTTTCAATTACAGCTATAGTTACAAAACTTCCATATAATTTTAATCTAGGAACTGCCCTTCCGTATATCTGTTCTAACCTTCCATGTTTTTCCTCACTATAAATTTTTATAGCTGTTAGAACAACCGGAACACTTGCTATCATTGACATAATAATAAAAATCATAGCTACATAACTATCAAGAAGTGTATTTGTTCCTGTCATGCCAATAACCTTTTGCATCATCTCGTTGCCTTCAACAAATTCGTTTATTTCAGAGCATACACTGCCATAAGATGCACCAAGCAAAAGCATTCCTACGCCCCAGCCGATTATTGTACCTTTTGACAATCTCCAAGCTAAACCGAATGGACTGCATAAAAAGCGAGATGCTTTTGATTTTCCCTTCTTTGCCGGAATAACGCCTAAGCCATGATCACGAAAAGCGCATACTACCAATGCTAATATAGAGATAACTACACCTTCAATAAATAAAATGATAAGCGGTAATATCGCATCACTATAAAACGCTTCAACCTTCAATCCTAAGCCAAGAGGTGATATATAAGAAAGTACGCTATCGCTTACATCTCCAACTGCCCTTAGGATATAAAATAATCCTAGTAATGTAAAACCCATTCCCGTAACGCCATGTGCTGTAGAAAATAGTTGTGATACTAAAAGTGTTAATGCTGCAAAAACAAATCCGACAGCTCCAATCGAAAAGCCATAAACAAATGCACCTAAAATGGTTATTCCTCCAATATTAACTGCTAAAAGCAATACTGATGTCAACAACGAAATTATTAAGTTTACAAAAAGTGCAAATTTTATCGTAACCATAGTACCTGTAAGTCTTCCAACGGGAAGTGCACGAAACATTTCAAGCCTGCCTAATTCCTCATCTACACGAGTATGACGGTTAATAAGGAATATATTCATAATTGCAATGGTAATAAAAAACCATATCTGACACTCCTGTGCCATAACACTCGCTTGTGTAAGATTTTCCATACCATATACATTTCCCATCATGGCAACCATTGCAGGATTGCTCATTGTTGTTGCCATCTGAATAGTTTCTTCCTGAGTGGCTAATAGACTTGGATATAAAGACGCCAGCGTTGCTGTAAATCCTGCGATACAAGCTATCCATATCGTTGACATTATCCTCTCTCTTCGAATCATAAATTTCAAATAGATACCAAACTTCGCAAAATTATTCTTCATAAACTTACTTATAAATCGTAAAAAGACACCTAGCTTTGAATTATTCTTCATATGCTCACCTTCCTTCATATTCTGATATAAAGAAATCTTCAAGTGTTTTGCCATGTGCTTGTGATGCTATGTCTGCCATTGAACCGCTTGTTATAATTCTACCTTCACGAATAATGCTTACACTATCTGCAAGTTTTTCTACTTCACTCATAATATGAGAAGACAATAGAACAGTTTTTCCTTGTGCCTTTATTTCTTCAATGCAATCTTGGAACACTTTCTCCATAAGTGGGTCTAGTCCGCTGGTAGGCTCATCAAGA
>JAVBUL010000099.1:0-2768 GCA_031555415.1 Lachnospiraceae bacterium
GCATGTGAACATTGTTTTGTCATATATGGGGCATACCAGTAAAATGCTTTACTTTTGTCTATCCTTGTCTTGTTCAATCCAAAACAGAAACAACAACCGATATCATATTGTGCATATGAATCTCCTTCTTCCGCTTTCACTTTAGGCATAAATGCTGCTAATACCGCAACCACAAAAAGACAGCATAAAATTGCTGACACAATATAAATATATATATTGTTTTTATTCAAAAAGTTTTTATTTCTATAATAAAAATCTGATATATCTTGCATTCTAACTACCCCCTCCATGGAGTCTAGAAAACTTCTAGGCTTAGCACACAATATTTGCTATAATTTACTATTTATTCGTATACACCAAAGGTTGCTTAGGCAACTCATATCCTGTACCCAAAAAGAAGCTCGTATATGCACCCTGATTATAAGCAACATTTTGAGAAGCGACCTGACAACGATATTGTGTATCGTGCATAAGGGTTGCTATCTTATACTCTGTCACATCTGTAGTCATAAAAACTCTTAGAGCCTTACCGTCTGATGTAGGGAATATTACCTCTTCACGCCAGTCGCCTAAGATATCTGCACATAGCGAAGGTGTGGCTTTTGTTCCATTGTTTGATACCACTTTTGCAAAGCTCCTCACTCTACCTACACCATACTTGTCAATCATTGTCTTATCAAGGATTTCCTGCTCTAAATCTCCATCCCAGTAAATAGCAAAGTTTTGTGCACCAGATGTAATATCTGACCAAAGCGAAAGTACATTTCCACTAAAATCATAGACATTATTATCAGCGGCAGATACAAATTCTGCAGAGCTATTACCCGGAATGAAATTACCACAAACTGCACGTCCTGTATCTTTTGTACCCTTTATTCGAAGAATGATTTTTCCGGTTTTTGCATCACGTAATGTTGCTCCGAAGGTTGCTTCTAAACATCCCCAAATCTCAAGTCCCGGCTTTTCAGGAATAAAGTTTCCCACATGTATAGCATCGCCATGACCTAATTTAGAACTATATAGACCTTTTCCATCATGGTCTATTGTACATGCTCCATAGATAATTTCATCCATACCATCACCATCAGCATCTCCTACCGCAAGATTGTGATTGCCCTGACCTGTGTAGTCGTAGTTTCCTTCTTCATAGCTGTCAAATGTCCATCTCTTTGAAAACTTTTTATCAACTATATCATATGCAACCAATACTGCTCTTGTATAATATCCACGACACATAATAACGCTTGGTTTTTCACCATCTAAATATGCAACTGCTGCCAAAAATCTATCAACACGATTTCCATAATCATCGCCCCAATTAGAAACCTTGCCTCTTTCTGGCTCATAAGGTATTGTATCAAGTGCTTTTCCTGTTAATCCATCAAAGAGTGTTAGATACTCAGGACCATCCAAAATTCTTCCAGAGCTATTTCTATAGTCTGCCGAAATATCTCCAATAACATTTCCTTCACCATCAATTGATGAATCAGCAGTTTTACACACAAGTTCAGCTTTTCCATCACAATCAAAGTCATAAACCATAAATTGAGTATAATGAGCACCTGCACGTATATTTTTTCCTAAATCAATTCTCCAAATTAATGTTCCATCCAGTTTATACGCATCTATGTATACATTACCTGTATAACCATCTTTTGAATTATCCTGTGCATTAGAAGGATCCCACTTCAATATAATTTCGTATTCTCCGTCACCGTCCAAGTCACCTACACTTGCATCATTGGGAGAATAGGTATATCCTGCTCCAAGCGGTGTAGTACCGTACTCAGGAACTGAAAGCGGAATATCAAAATAATCATTTTGGAAAGCAGTAACAACATCTGTAATATCTTGCACTTCATTATTTAATACAGCTTCTATGTAATAATCATCAGTAACAACACCACTTTCATCAAGATAATTAGTTGAATTTGAAATCGGTTCAGTATTTAATAATTTATCATTTTTATAAACATTAAAAATAAGGCTTTCCGAATCCGTACCTAAGTATCTCCAGCTTAAATATACACCATTATCAGTTTTAATTGCAATAAGTCCACGATCAAGCTTTTCTACAAATCTAGGAAATACAACCGGCTCAAAATCCATATCAAAATCAAGCTTAATTGTAGTTGATTCTAGTTCAGTTGATGGAGTTTCCTCCGAGGTTGAACTTGTAGGTTTTTTGCTACTTGTTTCATCATCTTCTTCTACTTTTGACGAACAAGATAAACATGTTGTCATAAGCAATGTTACCCCTATTGTTAAAATAAGATATTTCTTTTTCAATTTTATGACCTCCTTAAATATAATATCATTATATATTAGGTGGCTCATATATTCAATGTAATCACAACAAAACCTTTATATTATTTTCATCATTTAATACTATCTAGATAACTCTCAATTGCATTTTCAATTTCATCTTTAGAAACATATAAGCTTGTCGCATTGTAAGTTGACTCCTGAAACTCTTCTGCTTGTAAGTTAATCATATGAAAAAAGGTATTGTGTTCATAGCAATAAAAAAATATATTCACTCCATATCTCTTAACCGTAATTTTATTATTACTATACTCATTTGCCGCATAAGTAACATAATCTATTACATAATTTTGCTTAAGTATAATTAATGTACCTTCACCAAGATTTTCTTTTTGCATTTCAAATTGATCGCTATCCCCTTCTGGATAAAAATATTCATAAGCTGCATTCAAGAGTTCTAAATTATTTTTTGTATCTTTTCTCATCAAATGACTGTTATCACT
>JAVBUL010000025.1:0-7526 GCA_031555415.1 Lachnospiraceae bacterium
TCCCTAAGACTTCCATATCCTCTAGTTCTACATAATCTACCTCTGCTGATACCGTTTCTTTAGAAATGTTTTCATTTGCTGCGTTTACCCTTGTAGTATTTTCTAATGACAGCATTAATGGTGTCAACATACATACACATAGACCTAATGATACTAATTTTTTCAATTTCATACAAATCCTCCTTGCTTTCTCACAATACAAAAGTTTTTTTACAAAGTCTAACCCCGCATTAAATTTTCAAAAATGCTTCCCATTTTTATTAACTACCACCACTTGACTTGTTTTCCGAATAACAAAAAACAAGTCCTAACAATCAACATTAGAACTTGTTCGTATATTTATATATTATCCACCTTCACTATCTCATCACGTTGCCATTTTCATATAATATATACCCCAATTAAAATATGCCGATCACTATTTCTTTCATAATAAAATAATTGGTAATATTTGTCAACTATTTTCTGGAAATATCTTGCAAATATCTTGATCCTTTTTCTATTCTTTAATAGTATTTTTTCTAGATAAATGAACATGCTGCCAGTGCCGCAACTGCTCCATCACCTGCCGCTGTTGCCAACTGCCTTATCTGTTTAGTCCTGCAATCACCAGCCACAAAAATACCAGCTTCACTCGTTTTACAATCTTCACCAGCCACAATATAACCGTCTTCATCCAATTCCACAATATCTTTAAAAACCTCATTATAAGGTATCTGACCCACTGCTATAAAAATACCACTCACCGGTATCTCAGTTTCATCGCCATTAAGCCTATTCAAAATCCTAATACCTTTTACAAGCTCGTCTGCAATAATATATTCAACAATAGAGTTAAATATTATTTCCACATTCTCTTTCTCTCTTAGCTTGTTTTCACTAGCTTCATCACCTCTAAAATCATCTCTTCTGTGAATAACATAAACCTTATTACAGTATCCGCTTAAAAATAAAGCATCCTCTAGTGCCGTATTTCCACCACCAATCACTGCAACATCTTTATTTTTAAAGAATGCTCCGTCACAAGTTGCACAATAAGAAATCCCTTTTCCTATTAGTTCTCTTTCTCGTTCCAGACCCAACTCTCTATTTTTAACACCTGTTGCTATTACAATTGCATAGCTCTCATATTCATTTTTATCAGTTATTACCTTTTTCTTGTCTTTTAACTTCTCTATCGACTCAACCTTCTCATTTACGTACTTCATCCCTAAATCCTTAGCTTGCTCATAAAGATTCAAAGCAAACTCATATCCGGATATACGTTTTAATCCAGGATAATTCTCAATAGTTGGTGTATTTATTATTTGTCCGCCGTACATCTTTTCCTCAATAACAAGTACTGTTTTTCCTGCTCTAAGACAATAAATTGCACTAGTCAGCCCTGCTGTACCTGCTCCTATAATAATTACATCATACATATGCAATAACCCCTTATCCAATAAAATTCAGAAAATCTGTTTTCGACATTGAACCAACTGTTTGCTTTTCAACTTTTCCATTATTAAACAATATAAATGCAGGAATACTCATTATACCATACTTTTCTGCTAAAGATTGTTCATTATCTACATTAACCTTACATATCTTAACATTACTATTCTCATTTGAAATCTCATCCAATACAGGTCCCATCATTTTACAAGGTCCACACCAATCTGCATAAAAATCCACAACAACAGGTTTATCAGAATTCAAAACCTCTGCCTCAAAATTCGCATTATTCACTACGATTCCTGCCATTACACTAATCCTCCTATGAATTTAATGATAACTTACGTGACTTATAATAATACAAACAAAGCCCCACAAACGCAATCATATGCCCTGAAAGCATACGAAACCCGACAAGTGAATACTTTGTATACTCATCATAACTTATCTGCTTTTCTACGCCATCAACAATAGCATAATATAACTCATCCTTCATAGAAATATCATCTATACCAGAAATCATCATAAAACATGCTATCATATTATAAACCGTATAAACACATGATATCACACATAAAACAAACAGAAACGACTTAAATCTTGTATTCTTCTTAAATTCCAACGTAACCTTTGCATAATTATTCTTAATATCAAACACCGTTACCACCGTCAAAGCAATAACCGGCATCCACAAAACCCAAGCAAAAAGATACAAAATATTAGTCAAATACCCCGATAAATGTACCATCACTACTACTATGTACAATATCAAAGAAAATATGTAAAATTTATTATATTTATTCATACTCCTCCTTATAATTAACAACGACCGCAATTGTAGCATTCTTTACAAGATTTACTATGTATAAATGGCTTAAAATCTTCTGCGCATATATCTATATTATCCTTAGCCAAATCATATGATGCTGTTTCATAAGGCGCTTTAATCATAACCTTTAAAGAATCATCCTCATTCTTATTAAAGCTGACAACTATAGGTAAAATAGTTTTATTTTCTGGTTGCATACAACTTTGCTTAATTATTGGAGAATATTCATTTAAAAGTTCTCCTTCTTTATTCTTTATAACAACCTTTGTTAAACATGATGTCACCTCTAATGCATTCCCCATCTTTATTGAAGGTATCTTATCTAGTATAAAGTTTTTGATATCCTTATTAACATTTATCTTCCCTATTTTTGTATGTATGTATAAACTATCCATACCAATCATCCTCTCTGTGCTTAATAAACTAAAGCATTGTTCTGACAACTTTCGGCTTAAATCCTGTTTCCTGAAGTTTGTCTACAATTTGCTTCTTATGAGCTTCTCCAAACGTTTCTATTGTAATTCTTAATTCAACCTCTGCATTTCTGTTAATGCTTACGAACTGGTTATGTTCAAGCTTAACAACATTACCTTGTTCTCCTGCAATCACATTTGCTACACTAACAAGCTGGCCCGGCTTATCTGGAAGCAATACTGATACAGTAAATATTCTTCCCCTTTGGATTAAACCATGTTGAAGCATTGATGACATTGTAATAATGTCCATATTTCCGCCACTTAAGATTGAAACAACCTTCTTATCCTTACAATTCAAGTGATTTAATGCGGCAATAGTCAACAAACCTGAGTTTTCACATACCATCTTATGGTTTTCAACTACATCAAGAAATGCTCCAATAAGTTCATCATCCTCTACACATATTATATCGTCAATATTTTGAATAATATAAGGGAAAATTTTTGATCCCGGAGTTTTTACTGCTGTACCGTCTGCAATAGTAGCTGCACTTGGTAATGTAACTACCTTTCCTGCATTAATAGATGCCTGCATACAATTTGCCCCTGCCGGTTCAACACCAATTACCTTAATATTAGGATTAAGCATTTTAGCAAGTACACTTACACCTGTAGCTAATCCACCGCCGCCTACCGGAACCAATATATAATCAACTGTTGGTATTTCCTTAATTATTTCCATTGCAACAGAACCTTGTCCGGTTGCAACTTCTAAATCATCAAACGGATGAACAAATGTATATCCGTGTTCTTCTGCCATTCTATAAGCCTCTTCACAAGCCTCATCATACACATCACCAAATAAAACCACTTCGGCTCCATAGCTCTTTGTTCTGTTCACCTTCATAAGAGGTGTTCCTTTAGGCATAACAATAATCGCTTTAATACCATAAAGCTTGGCTGCATTAGCTACACCCTGTGCATGATTACCTGCTGAAGCTGTTATTAATCCTTTTGCTCTTTCTTCATCAGTCATTTGACTTATTTTATAATAAGCACCTCTAACCTTGTAGGCACCTGTAAACTGCAAGTTTTCTGGCTTCAAGTACACCTTATTTCCACATTTCCCACTAAAAAAGTCGCTGTATACTAAATTTGTAGGAAGAGTAACCTTCTTAACTAATTCTGCAGCTTCCTCAAATTTTTCTAACGTAAGCTCTTTCATCATAATTATACCCATTCTTTCTATAGACTTATTTATATCTATTCAACATCAAATAATGCATCAACAAATTTGCCAGCATCAAACTTCTGTAAATCTTCTATCTGTTCTCCAACTCCTATATACTTAACCGGAATACCAAGCTCTGATTGAATAGCCACTGCTATACCACCCTTTGCTGTACCGTCAAGCTTTGTTAAAACCACTCCTGTTACATTTGCAGCCTCCATAAAAAGTCTGGCCTGAACCAATGCATTCTGTCCTGTTGTACCATCTAAAACTATAAGTGTTTCTCTAAAAGCATCACCATATTCTTTTTCGATAATTCTGTCAATCTTCTTTAGTTCTTCCATAAGATTTTTTTTGTTATGAAGTCTTCCTGCTGTATCACAGATAAGAACATCAGCTTTTCTTGCCTTGGAAGCCTGCAATGCATCGAAAACAACTGCCGCCGGATCTGCTCCCTCCTGTTGCGCAATAATATCCACATTTGCTCTATTTGCCCAAACCGAAAGCTGATCTATCGCTGCCGCTCTAAATGTATCTGCCGCTGCAATAATAACCTTTTTACCTGCATCCTTTAGCTGACCTGATAATTTACCTACAAATGTAGTCTTTCCAACACCATTTACGCCGATTACCAATACCACTGATTTATTAGACTCAAACTCATAAGCATTTTCACCCAAATCCATTGTAGCCTTAATACTATCAATCAATAGTTGCTTACATTCAATAGGATCATTAATTTTGTTTTCTTTAACCTTTGCCTTAAGTTCATCAATAATCTTTGTTGTAGTACTTATTCCCATATCACTCATAATAAGTATTTCTTCAATTTCTTCATAAAAATCATCATCAATACTTGAAAAACCACTAAAAATACTTTCGAAACTAGACATAATACTATTTCTTGTCTTTGATAAACCCTTTTTTAATCGACTAAAAAAACCTTGCTTTTCTTCACTCATATGCCAATTCCTCTCATTCTATACTTCTTGTTTTTTCTCCAATTCATTTTCAATTAAGTTTACAGAAACTAGTGTAGATACACCCTTTTCCTGCATAGTTATACCATATAGCCTATCAGCCGCATTCATTGTTCCTCGTCTATGAGTAATAACAATAAACTGTGTATGGTCTGTAAGCTTATGTAAATAATCAGCATATCTTCCTACATTCGAGTCATCAAGTGCCGCTTCAATTTCATCAAGCAGACAAAACGGTGATGGTTTCAAGTTCTGTATAGCAAATAAAAGTGCTATTGCTGTAAGTGCCTTTTCTCCACCGGAAAGCTGCATCATATTTTGAAGTTTTTTCCCAGGAGGCTGAGATATAATTGAAATACTTGCTTCAAGCATATCTTCTTCTTCATTTATTTCTATTGTACCTTTTCCGCCACCAAAAAGTATTTTAAATACTTTATCAAACTCAACCTTTATATCCGCAAATTTTTCAGAGAACTGTTTTCTCATTCCCGTATCTAACTCTTCAATAATCTTAACAAGTGTCTGTTCTGCAATAATTAAATCATCATGTTGAGTTTTTAGGAATGCATACCTTTCAGAAACATCTTTATACTCATCAATAGAATTAACGTTTACATCACCCAATGCTCTTATATCTGACTTAAGTGATGTAATAGATTTCTTAATATGTGATAAATCTTCTAATTCTTCACTTTTAAGTTCTAAAACCATGCTATATCTAAGCTCATATTCATCCCACATATAATTCACTTGTTTTTCATTTGCTTCTTCAAGCTTTTCTTTACTTGCTGTAAGTCTGTAAATTTCTTTATCCAAGCTATTTATTATGTTTGAAAGTTCTTCACGCTTTGCAAAGAAATCCTTATGCTCCTTTGACTGACTTTCCTTTGTTCCCAACATTTCATTAATAGAATCACTTATCTCTTTTGCCTCAATATCAGCATTTTCCATTAGCTGCTTAATATCTGTAATCTTTTCTTCTTTCTCAAGAATTTCTTTTTCTGAGTCCTTAGCATTAAAAATAAGTAACTTTTGCTCTTCATTAAGCTTTGCAATCTCTCCATTTACTCTGGCAATGTTTTCCTTTACAAAACTGCTCTTTTGGCTAAGCCCTGCCAAGTTCATTCTAAGCTCTTCATTATTTTTAAGTTCTTCAGCTTCTAATTGCTTTTCCTTCTCAATTTCTGCATTAAGTCTTTCTATTTCTTCTTCAAGAGACTTATTCTTTGACTCCCAGTGATTTAACTCTTGATTAAGTGTATCGTAATTATCCTTAATATCCGTTATCTGAGTTGAAATTTCTTTATTCTCTTTGGTGAAATCATCATAACCACTGGTTATTTCCTGCTTTCTCTCACCAGCTTTATTTATATTAAGTTTTACAGTATTTTGTAAAATATACTGCTCATTCAAAACTACTTTGATTTTTTCAACTTCTTCCCTTAATTCAAATGAACTTTTTTCATTTTCACCTATTAATTCAACCAGTTCATCCGCTCGATTCTTATACTGAACAAGTTGCTTTTCAAGATCTTCTATTTCTCTTCGTCTACCAAGCAAGTTACTATTGTTCTTAAATGCACCACCTGACATTGAACCACCTGCATTCAATAGTTCACCTTCAAGTGTTACCATTCTTAGCGTATAATTATACTTTCTTGCAATAACAAGTGCGTTATCAATATTATCTACAACTAATACTCTTCCTAGTAAATATTTTGCAATGTTTTCACATTCTTTTTTTATATCTACCAAATCACAAGCAAGTCCTATAACACCGTTTTCTGTTAATGCTCTTTCATTTGTAAATCCAGTCTTATTTGCAATACTGCTAAGTGGAAGAAATGTCGCTCTACCAAACTTATTCTTTTTTAAATACTCAATAGTTTCCTTTGCTGTACTTTCTGTATCAGTAACAACATTTTGAATATTTCCTCCAAGAGCAGTCTCAATAGCCACTTCATATTTCTTATCTACTTTAATAATGTCTGCAACTACACCAACAATTCCTTTTTTTGTTTCTTTAAGCTCCATTATCTTTTTGATACTATTGCCATAGCCTTCGTATCTTTCTGTAAGATTTTTAAGTGCTTCAAGATTTGAGTTAATCTGATGATATTTTCTTTGATTATCATCTTGTTCTTTCTTTAAATTGCGACTTTCCTCTGATATTTCATTTAACTTAGCAGAATATTCTTCTGACTTCTCAGTATATGAAATAATCTCTTCATTTACCTTTTTTAACTCTTCATTAAGTTCCTCAATGATTTTCTCCTGAGCATCTTTATCACTTTGAAACTTAACCATCTTCTGATTAAGTTCTGATTTTCTAATATTAATCTGTTCAAGCATCGTATCATATCTTTGAATCTTAGATTTTACATTAGACTTTTCATTTAATAAACTAATAATATCACTCTTACATTTTTCAACCTTTTCTGTAAGTTCTGATATTCTTAGCGTAATTACTGTCACTTTACTATCTGCTTCACTTTGTATTCCTGATGCGTTTGCTACAAGCTCTTTTATCTCTTCTCTCTCAATAAACAGCCTATCTTTCTCTGCCTCGTATTCAGAAATACTATTCTTAATAGCATCTATTCTTGAATTAAAATGTTCATCATTAATCCTTGCTG
>JAVBUL010000207.1:0-8689 GCA_031555415.1 Lachnospiraceae bacterium
GGAAAAACAAATGAAGATGATGAGAATCTTACATTTAGATTTTGTTCAAAATGTGATGGGAATTATGAGTATTGTCAAGAACATTTATTTACACATGAACATATTAAAAAATAGAAAAAAGAAAGTGTAGGCGCATAATGAATATATCTAAAATATTAAAGATTCTTCCAATTGTTTTTATACTTATAGCTGTTATTAGTATTTCTTTGATGATTTCAATGTTTAGTACAGCAGATGATGTACAAATAAATCGTGCAGAATCTAAGCAGCTTGGTGTAGAATTACAAAAGGCTTCTGATTACCTTACTGAACAAGTTCGTTCATATGCAGTTACTGGAGAAAAGGCATATTTTTCTGAGTACGAAAAAGAAATAAAGGTTACACAGACAAGAGAGAAAGTGGTAGAAGAGCTGAAAAAGCTTGGAGCACCTCAAGTTGAATTGGATTTATTATCACAGGCAAAGAAATTGTCTGATGATTTATCAAAAATAGAATATGAAGCTTTTGATTTGGTAGAAAAAGGTGATAAGCAAGCTGCACAGGATATTGTTTTTGGAGATGAATATTTTTTATATAAGGCTAAGATTTCTGAGAAACTATCAGAGTTTCAAGAATTATTAAATGAGCGTTGTGACAATGAGTATGATACAGCGCATTTTGGGTTGATAATTTCTATTATTATAACTGTGATTATGATTATGGTTATTATTTGTTTAGTTATTTGGAGCTTTTGGCTACTTAATCGTAAGGTTAAAAATATCGAGGCGATTGGTGAAATGGCGGAACGTATTTCGGAAGGTGATTTTGACGTTGACACTACAAGTTATATATCAAAGGATGAGTTTGGGCGATTAGCACAAAGCTTTATGAAAATGATAAATAGCATTAGTAATATTACTGTTGAAATTGCAAAGATTTCTGACGCGGCAATGGATGGGAATTTTAATAAACGTGCAGATACTGATAAATTTAGCGGAGAATTTGCAGTTGTACTTAATAGAATGAATAATATGCTAGAGATTCTTATTGAAGAGGAGCAAAAAGTAGGTAAACTAAAGAGTCAGTTTTTAGTGAATATGAGTCATGAAATACGTACACCTATGAATGCTGTTATCGGTCTTTCAGAGCTTGCACTTAAAAAAGTTCAATCAGATGAAAACTATGATACATATAAGAAGATTAATACTTCTTCAAATAACTTACTTACAATAATAAATGATAGATTGGATTTTTCTAAAATTGAGGCAGATAAGCTTGATGTAGTAGAAGATGATTTCTACCTTGAAGAAATAGTTTCAAATGCTTTTATGATAGCATCAGAGCGTATTGAAGATAAGCCGATTGAAATGTTACTTGATGTTAAGCCAGATGTCCCATATGCTTTATTTGGTGATAAGACAAGAGTATGGCAAGTGCTTAAAAATATGCTTGATAATTCAGCTAAATATACAGCAAGCGGACGTATTATATTAACAATTGAAATAAAAAAATATATAGCATCTTCAAAAGGGGAAAAAGTTGTTCTTAGCTTTATCGTACAGGATACAGGATACGGGATGTCCGAGGAACAGTTAAATAATCTCTTTGTTCCATTTCAACAATTTCATACAAAAGGTGGCCCACATAATGTAGGTACAGGTTTGGGTATGTCTATTACTAAACAGTTAGTAGAGCTGATGGATGGAGAAATAAATATTACAAGCCAACTTAATGAAGGAACTAAAGTAACTATAGATTTACCATTTACAGTTACTGATTCTAATCAAACTTTAGAAGCAATTATGACCGCTAACAATATTTCAGCAAGCAATATATTGTTGGTAGATGATGATGAAAATGCACTGACAATTATGTCCGGATTACTTAAAAAAATGAATGTTACTCCAGTTTGTGCAAAAAATAGTAATGAAGCTTTAGAAAATATTTCTAAAATGCAAGAACAAGGAAAAAAATACGATATTATACTTTTAGATTATCATTTAGGAAATGAAAATGGTCTTGAGTTAGGTGCTAAAATTAAAAGTAATAATGCAGAGCAAAAATTACTTATGGTATCAGCGTATTCTAAAAAATTAATTAATGTTGATATAAAAAAGGTTGGTTTTACTGATATAATAGAAAAACCGTTTATACCAACTCAGTTTATAAGGAGATTATGTGATACTATAAATAGTACAAAAGTATTTGATGAGCATCAATATGATCAATTCCCAAATGCCAGAGTACTTGTTTGTGAGGATAATGAAGTTAATCAGGATGTTATTTGTGGTATATTAAACTTATTTGGAATTTCTCCAAAAATAGCTAATAATGGTAAGGAAGCAATCGATATATTAAATGATGGACATTTTGATCTGATTCTGATGGATATTATAATGCCTATTATGAATGGTTACGAAACTGCTTCTTATATAAGAGCGAGTAAAAAAATATATAAAGATATTCCTATTATAGCTATGACTGCTAATGTTATGAAAGAAGAAATAGATAAATGTTTTGCCTCAGGAATGAATGGAGATATTGGAATACCGTTATCTATTGAAGTAGCATATAAAAATATTTCAAAGTATTTGAGATTTAATAAGTATAATAAATCGAAGAAAAAAACAGATAATACCAAGAACGAAGAAAAGGAATATCCTGATAGTTTGCCAGATATCGATGTAACAACGGGTGTTGAGAGATTTGTTGGTAATAAAAAGGCTTATTTTAATACACTTATTAAATTTGCAAATGGTATTTCGGATTATGAAAGACCTTTTGAGTTCTTTACTTCAGAAGAAACAAAAGAGGAGTGTCAGCGTTATCTTCATACATTGAAGGGCGTTGCAGCAAATCTTTCGGCTACCGAACTTACAAAGTTGGCAGCAAATCTTGAAGGTGTACATAAAACTAGGGATATTTCTGAGGAAGAGTATAAATCGCTTATGAATATGCTTGAAGAAGTTAAGAGGATAATAAGTGAAATATAGTTGACAACGATTTGGAGAAATGATATATTAAAAAAGGAAAAACTTGAAATTACAAAACTTTTATAGATTTGTGAAACTAAGAATATATGGGGAATGAAAGTTAAGTTTAAAAATAGAAAAAAGAATTTTCATAAGTTTCTTCATATAATTTAGGTCAAAGAGGTTTATTCTTTTTGACCTTTTTTTGTGAAAAGATTAAATAAGATCATACGGTTTGAATTATTATGCTTGGGAGCATTGTCTGCCATGGAGTCAAATAGTTAGCCGTATTAATGCAAAAAATCCAATAATAATGGGAGCGACTCACAAGTGATAGTTCTACAATGTACGTATACGACGGATTGGCATTTCAATGGACAATGTCTGTGTATAAATAGAAAATGTGGCAAAAGGAAAGTGGGGTACCATGGAGAAAAATATAATACTAATAATGGTAGCTATACTGATTATTTTAATTTTAGTAGGATGTAAAAAAGAAAGTAATAATACTAATGATAATACAATGACTTTTGAATCAGAGGATGATATTAGATATGGTGAAGGTGCAGGAGGACTTACAGAAAAATACATTACCAAACCTATTATATTTGGGTATGAAAAAGAAATAACTGAAGAAAATGTACGATATATAATAAATAATAATATAAGATATATTTTGGATATGATAAAAGTAGCTGCAAATGAAATGTCGGTGGAATATGATGAAAATAATGTATATGCATATATTAAAGGAGTTTCATATGTGTTTATTTCAAAAAAGGTAACGATAAATGTGTCAGTAAAAGAGATACCCATTATTACTAATGGAACTATTATAGGAGTACTTTTAATTGCTAATAATGAAGGTGAGCTTATATGGAGTTGGTCATATGGGAAAGATGGAGTTTGGCAAAAATATAGTGAGAAAATAGGTGAAAAAGATGCGTTATATGTACATTATAATATGGGGTGTCCAATGATAATAACAGAAGAAAATAATATCTATTCACCAAATGATATATCAGATATTGATATTGATAAAAACATAAATTTTTTCAAAGAGTTGTATTCTCAATATGTATTGATACCAAGTGATATTTTGGAAAAATCAATAAACATTAATGATTGTGTTGAAAAGTAGAGTAATAAAAGTATATTGCAAATTATAGTAAATAAGTAATAAAGTCAGAAGATTAATAAAACATAAAAATCGGCCCTGTACCAAATACAGAGCCGAATCTTTTTTTATACTTAGATACTTGCTATAACAGCAACTACTGAGTTTGCAGGAAGTGTAACAATAGCTTCACCATTTGTAAATGTAATTTCTGATTCTACAGGAACAACAACTTCATTGTTCTTTTCATTTACATTTGGAGTGTGAGCAAATTTTCTATCAGCAGTAATTGTAACAAGTTTTGCAACACCTGAAATATTAGCATTATTAACTTTAATCTTTGTAGGTTTATCATATTCATCAGCATTTACAAGCTTCATGTATAAGTTCTTATCATCTTTTGTAACAGATGTAAATACATCACTATTATATGCTTCAAGCTTGTAGTTGAGTTCACTAGAAGTAAATGAGCCATCTACAGCTTTATAATCACAAATAATATTCTTACCTGATTGTCCGCCATAATTAACAGTAATAATATATTCAGTATTTTCTTTAACTTCTTCAAGCATAGCACTTCTTAAGTTACCTGCACATTTACTTGAAGAGAAGTCACCTAATTTATATCCTTCAATGCCTTTTTTGAATACTTTAAGTCCGGTTGAATCACCGTCAAATCCTACGCCATATTCAAGAGCATTCTTTCCTTCAAAGCTTAAATCAGTAACACCAACACCTACATAGAAACCATCATTTCCGCTTTGCTTAATAGCATTTACAGTGATAGTATAGTTTGTCCAGTCTTTGTTAATGCAGTAGATTCCGTTAAGACCTTCATTTGAAGCTTTAAGAAGCATTCCTTCGTTGTTGAATTCGATGTTGTTTGAACCATTAATAAATTCAAAGCCTTCAGGCATACCATTTGTAAAGTCGATATCTGCAAGAACTTCTCCATTTGTATTTGAAGTGATTTTTGCACTCTTAACTAAGATAGTAGCAGTACCGGAAGCGATTTCTACACCACCTCTTGGAATAAGGTTGATTTCTTTTCCATTTTCAAATGTTGAGAATGATGTTGAAACAGCCTTTTTACCAATGTATTTAGCAAATAATTGCTGTACATAGTAAGTAGGTGTATACCAAACTGAATCATTATCAAACCATATACAGTCAGGTGTCCAACGATAAGTACTGTCTGTTAATACCTTGTTGAAAAGTGGAGCAGTAGCAGCTAGTCTTATAACATCTGAGTTGTTTTCGTAGCTTGTCATTATAGCAGCTTCGGCAACAGCACCTGCAAGTGTGTTTTTATCTGATGATGCATATTCACCAACGAATACTTTTGATATCTTATCATCATTTACAGAACCATCTGCATTGTAAGCACGGTAGTAATAGTTGTATCTGTCAACATTGTTAAGGAGATACTGATTTGGTCTGTAGTAATGTTCATCAGCTATTGTTTCCATGAAGTCGCTTTGATACTTGTACCAAGTAACGTCTTCTTCAAAGCTTTCGTTTCCATCTGTGAAAGCAACCTTAGCAGAACCTTTTCTTGCACCGAATAGATATTCCCAACCATATTTATATGCATCATCATCTGCTTGAGCACCAACAGTTGAAATTATATCTAATTTGTAACCTGGGTAGTTTGTTTTAACATATTTTGTGATTCTTTCATAGAAGATTTCAAAGCTTGCCATGAATTCAGGTCCCCAGTTTTCATTTCCAACACCTAAGTAGTGTAAATCGAATGGAGCTTCGTGACCCATTGATTTACGTAGAGCAGCCCACTCATTGTTATCAAAATCTGTATTAATAGCAAAATCTATAAGGTCTGTAAAGTTTTTAATGTATTTATCCTGTAATGCACCACCAGCTGGATTAGCATAGTCAGAACGAGCTTGACATAATACACCGCAAGCCATAACTGGAAGTGGAGTAGCATTTAAATCTTCAGCTAACTGGAAGTATTCCATGTAGCCAAGTCCCATAGTCATCATGTAACCCCAAACATTAAAGTTTTCTGTTCTAAGTTCAACATCGCCTACAGAATCTTTCCAATCATATACGTTTTCCCAAATATATGAACCTTCTGATATACAACCACCAGGGAAACGAAGGAAGGTTGGGTGTAAGTCAACTAAAGCCTTAACCAAATCGCTTCTTAATCTATAGTTTTTATTTCCTAAGTAGTTCATATGAGCTGTCTTTGAAGTGGGTTCTTCAGTTGCACCCCATACAGCTTCTGGGAATAATGAAACCATATCGATACAAGCAGTTCCAGTAAATTCCATCTTTAATTGGAATAAACCAGTCTTTGTTGCTGTAAGAACGATTTTTTCATCTACGCCATACTTATTCCAATTGTTACTTGTAAAATCTATTGTAGCGCAGTCACTTACAGAAACATCATCACTATCTACAAGAGTTATCTTGAGTGAAGCAGCTTCGTTTGTTTTTGCCCAAATAGTAAAGTCATATTTTTCGCCTTCTTTAAGGAAGATTGAACAAGCATGATTATTATCACAGAATCCTCTGTTATAGATAACAGCGCCATCTTTTACTTCAACATAGTAGTTGCTTGTATCTGGCTTGTCTATTTTAAAGTATTCATTTAAACCGCCACTACATTTTGGCTCCATCTTATCTGTATCACCAAACCATGCAAATAAAGGAGTTCTATTTCTTCCAGTAGATTTAGCATTTTCGCCTGAACGAGCATCATATGTATCAAATGTAAAAGCTTCAAATGAACGGTTTTGAATAAGCTCTGCATAAATACCACCATCTGCAGCATTATTTATATCTTCGTAGAATAATCCCCAAAGAGTTTCGCTGATATCAACTGTTTCGTCATCTGAATTTACAGTAACAGTATAAGCAGGAGTATCCTTTGGAAGTACAGTCATATCAAAGCTACTAGTTGCATTAATGCCATCTTTGCTTATTACAGCAGTAAGAGAAACTGCTTGTGGAGAAGTTACAGACATAATTTTACCATCATTGCTAATAGCATTTTGATTGCTTGAAGTCCAGTTTACAGATACCTTTCCACCCATAAGAGTAGTTGGAAGTGCTAAATCGTCTATAGCTATATTTGAAAGAGTAGGAAGATATTTATTTTTTGCTAAAGAAACAATATCTTCGTTTGTAAGTGAATCACACATAAGTTCTATAATTTCATCTGTTGTTAAAGCGTCAGCATAAATCTGCATATCTGAAATAGCACCTGTAAAGTCACCGTCTACATTGTATTGTGATTTACCGATAAAATTATTTACATAGTTTTCAGGTGTTTTAAATGTTTCAAACCATGCACGATATTTTCCATACATACCACTTGTTGTCTGGCTAATTGAACCATCAGCAGCAATTTCACCGTTTATGTATACAATAGGACCGGCACTGCTTAATGTTCCACATTTTGTACCTGAAACAGATAATGCAACGTGTATCCATTGACCTTCGGCAATACCTTTTGCAGGATCACAAGCAATATCATTACCATTATAACAAACACCTCTTAAGCCTCTTGTAAGGAAGAGATATGGACCGGTAGAACCTTTTCCGAAATCTATAATTCTTTCCCAAACATTTGAGCCTTTTGATAAGTTTATCCATGCAGTAATAGTAAGACCTGCATCATCACTTACACTATTAAGTAAGTTTTCTGGAAGTTTCATATATGAAGTACCACTAACACCACCTGAAAGGCTGAGTGCAGATTTACCATTTACTTCTTTTATAGATGGTGGGTTAGTTCCCATAGCCACAGCATCCATAGTATTCCCTGAATAGTCTTTTCCAACATTTGCAGCATCATTAAATTTATAATGTGCAATTAATCTTTTTTGTGTCATATTGCAATTAATCTCCTTTTTATAGTCGTAATAATATGTCTATAGTACAATAAATAGCAGATTTAAGCAACTAAATATTTTTTAAATTTGTATTGAAATAGCATATAAATTGTGATATTCTAAACCTTATGGTGGATACTTTGCGTATAGCGAAAAAAAGCGTTTTTTAGTATCCAAATAATATAATATAGAAAGAAGGTTGATGTTAGAGTTGGAAGACAAACTCACATTGTATGGATTTAATAATCTCACTAAAACACTAAGCTTTAGCATTTATGATGTGTGCTACGCAAAGAGTGAACGAGAACAAAAAGACTATATTGCTTATATTGATGAGCAATATAATTCAGAAAGGTTAACTACTATATTGTGTAATCTTACACAAATTATAGGTGCACATATATTGAATATTTCTAAGCAGGATTATGAGCCACAGGGCGCATCAGTAAATATCTTAATTGCAGAAGATAATCTTCCAGAAGATATAGATGTTTCTTGTAACAGAGGTCAGTATTCTACGACAGTTAAAGATTTTGTGCATGCTCATCTTGATAAAAGTCATGTTACTGTTCATACTTTTCCGGAATATCATCCGGACAATGCTATTTCAACATTTCGCGTAGATATTGAAGTGGCTACTTGTGTTTAAATATCAACGCTAAATGCGTTGAATTATTTAATAGGAAGTTTTGACTCTGACATTATTACTATAGACTATAGAGTTCGTGTATTTACTAGAGATCTACAGGGAAAGAAGT
>JAVBUL010000286.1:0-5320 GCA_031555415.1 Lachnospiraceae bacterium
CAATCTTTACAAATTGCTTTTCTTTTACTTCATCACGATTTTCAATGATTGTACGATAGGTGTGTCCTCCATCTACAATTCCATGAATATCTAAGTTGTCAAATGTTACCGTTACCTCTTTAGATTTAAGATCATATTCCACATCTTCAGCCGATACAAGAATTCCTCTATTTAATAAGAAAAAATCATTAAATGATGAATCTAGAAGACTTTCTTTTATTTTTTTTGCCACTTTTGTATTCATGTTTTGTTCTCTTGGATTTGTTTTAGTTGGAAGCTCCTCTGGCAAATCATTTATATCGCAAATCAAGAAAAACATCTTTGTATCCAATACATCTCCACCTATCTTTTGGTTTACATATGGATTAGGTATCTCTCTAAATCCACTAACTTGAAATGTTGTTTTCATTATATGCTCGTCCTCCTCTGGTATTTTATGGTATCATATTAACACACTACGCCTCATGTGTCTACCGCTTAAATGCGGTATAATAATATTTTTATTATCATTGCTTTAATGCGGTATTTATGTTACACTCTATTCGAGGTGATAATTATGCTTGAAACAGAAAAGAAAGAAATTGGACAAACCATATATGAACTTAGAAAACAAACTGGATATTCTCAAATAGAAGTGGCCGACATGTGTGATATTGACAAAACCAATTATGGTCGAATCGAAAGAGGCGAAGTTGCTGTGAGAATTGATATATTAATATTAATTTCAAGAGCACTAGGTGTCTCTCCTTCTTCCCTATTAAAAGATATCAACTAACAACTATATGGTATGGTACAATAACAAAGGACAAAATACGAGAGATCTACTACTCTCGATTTTGTCCTAGTTGTTGTTGAAATTCATTTTAACTAAATAAAAAGCCTACTCATGATTCCTGCTTCCATATCGTCTATACTATATATGTGTTCCATTACTTCAAAAGTCTCTCGTAGATTTCCTCTCGCACTTCTCCATGCTGTTCCGTCAGTAAACCAAACAAATGTAAATCCCTCTACTGTATCCGATTCCTGAGATAACATTTTATAACTCCGAGCAGTTTCATTAAGTTTTGAACCGCCACCTGTTCCTCCATAGAAGTTTGTCTCAATAGCATATATCATATTATCTGTCTTAATAACAAAATCAAATCTCTTTCTTGCTTTTCCTTGATTAGATAGTGCAGATAAGTCTATCCCCCATTTAGATTCAATATCAGCAAGATACATTTCCTTGACGTAAGTTTGCTCTTTTACAAACCCGGCTTTTACAATATATTCTTCCACCAAGTCTTCCATTTGATGGCCACCACGATTCTTGCGACCATTGGAATCCAATCCCGTTTCTACACCATATGCATAATCAACAAGATTATTTATAAGATGATTTGCAATCATATCAAACAATCCTGTCTTTCTCATAAATACCTTGTATTGTTCCATGTCATAGTTCATGCTCTTGAAATTGTATGTAAATGCGCCATCCTCATCTTGTGCATATATCTCATTTTGTCGAACTGCGAGCAAAGTAGGGATGCAACTCAACGTCTCCGGATACTTGCTAATAATATTTTCAAAATCATTCTCTATATCTTTTGAGCCAATAAGTGAGTTCAATATATTTAACTCAATCTTGAGTTTTTCTACATTATTAATCACCTTGTTAAAATCTATATAATAGTCGTAGCCCGATATACTCAACCTAAATTTACCAAGCCACTCATCAAAACTTCTATTTATCATTCGCTGTTTTCTCCAATCTCTTCTGTGCTATTTGTAAATACTCTTCCATGTTATCCATTCCAATAAACTGTCTACCATAACGTGTTGCTACCACACCAGTTGTTCCCGAACCGCAAAATGGATCCAATATTATATTCGTCTCTTCAGTTGTAGCTAATATAATTCTTTCCAAAAGGTATTCCGGTTTCTGTGTTGGATGTTTACCTTCTTTCTTCTCCGAAGGCTTTGTTAAACTCCCCGTCCAGACATCCTTCATCTGCTTTCCATTATTCTCTTCCTTCATTTTCTCATAATTAAAAAAATGCCGAGCTTTCTTATCATTTTTCTGAGCCCACAATAATGTTTCAGTAGAATGTGTAAAGCATCGACATGCCAAGTTTGGCGGTGGATTTGTTTTCTGCCATGTAATGTTATTGATAATCTTGAATCCCTCTTGTTCTAATGCCATTCCAATCGAATAAATATTATGCAATGTACCCGATATCCAAATACAGCCATTCGGCTTTAACACTTTCTTGCATAACTTAATCCACTTTCTATTAAACTTATGCTTTTTCTCAACCTCAGAATCTTTATTTCCATTTAGTTTATCCCATGAGCCTTTATTTACCGAAACCATCTTTCCACCTTGACAAGTAATTCCATCATTACTTAGAAAATATGGGGGGTCCGCAAAAATCATGTCTACACTCTCGGCTTTCATTTTACTAAGCATTTTTAATGAATCACCTAAAATAAGTTGAAATTCATCTGCTTCTAAATAAATTGGCACTTTTCTTTCAAACAAGTTTTCCAAAATTTCAGCTCCTTTAGTAATTACAAATTATGACTTCTTTTCCGACGCGATTAGATGCATCGGAATTTATCATTCTTTTAACATTAATAACATCTATCTTATAGCCTTTATTACCATATAGCTGAGTTATTAATTCCGTATTATGATTTGTAAGCATACAATAACAGCCCCTTCCAGTTAATTCATCATACAAATCTGCCAGCCGCTTATGACTCTCAATATCAAACCCCTCTTTTGTATATGATTCAAACGATGTTGGATTCAGGGGTGCATATGGACTATCTATAAATACAAAATCACCTTTTTTAGCACTTGCACAGGCAATCTCGAAATCCCCTTCCAAAATATCAACATTCTTGAGATATCTTGAAATTGCAATAATTGATTCAGGTGTAATCGAGCTATTTCTACTGTTATTATAGGGAACATTAAATAATCCCTTTCCATTAACTCTATATAATCCATTAAAGCAATGCTTATTAATAAACACAAACAATGCTGCAAGTTGTACATCAAACTCTTCTTTCATCAATTTATCATTGTATAGTTCTCTCATTGAATAGTAATATTCTTTTCCATCTTCCCACATCTCAGAATCTATTTTTTCAATTTTATCAATGAATTCCATAGGTTCATTACATATTTGGCGATAAGCATTAATCAACGCTCTGTTAATATCATTAATTACGGCCTTCGTAGGAAGTAAATCATATATAACAGCGCCTCCTCCTATGAAGGGCTCGTAATATTTATCATATGTTTTTGGCATTCTTTCTTTAATCTGCGAAAGTAACTGACGTTTTCCACCAGCCCATTTTATAAATGGTGTCAAACTTGGGTTCTGCATATTAGTACCTCTTCTCTAAATCTCTTTATAGGTAATTCCTCACTTATCATTATAAATTGAATTAGGTGAAATAGCAACCCGAACTTTCACTTTTTGTGAATGTTATTGTTTTACAAAAACAAAAATATATTCATGGGCTAATAGTAAAAAATTATTGCTTTGTTGCTTCCAGTAATTTGTAGAACCACAATTATGCTGCTCTTTAATTATTATTTCCTTTAAAGAAAATTCAGCCCTAATAAAGCACTCCATTACTTGAAATCCCAAGGGTACTCCCCTTCCATACTTACGTATATCACCAATCATTATAGCACATATTTTCCCTTTTTTCAGTACACGAAAAGCTTCCTTTGCAACTTTATCCATTTGCTCAAGAAATTGTTCTGCTGTCAATAGCAATATATCTCCACTAAGTCCCTTACTATACTTAATAATTCCCGCATATGGTGGATGTGTGCAAATAAAATCTTGTTATCCTTGATAAATGTTAAATTTGTTGCTGAGCCGTTCTTTAAATAAATTTTTGACGTTGTATCACATTGAAATTGTAGATTTTTTTCTGAAATAGAAATTGACTGCGGGTTTATATCTACCCCTACCGCATTACGATTTAGTAGTTTTGCTTCAACTAATGTTGTTCCACTACCTAAGAATTGATCCAAGATCCAATCACCTTGTTTAGAATATCTCAAAATTAAGTTTCGCGGCACATATGGTGACCAGTTGCCACGATATCGTCCTGAGTGCGTCGCCCAATCACCTCTTTCTGGAAATGACCAAATCGTTGTTGACTCAAGATTGAATTTTTCAGGATTTAAACTTATATGACATCCCTCCTCTTATTTTTTATTGTATTATAGTCTATTTTGCATTCTAAATCCAGTTCTTTTTTCTTTCACTATAAGTGAATTTATTATTTTATATTCACATGAGATAATATTCACAAATAGTGAAAGAGGTGTGCAAATGCAATTTTTAAATGACGAGGAATTATATCGAACAATAGGATTAAACATAAAGCATTTTAGGGAACAATCTCACTTAACACAGATCCAACTAGCGGACGCAGCGCAAATAAGTATTAGCTACTTGTCCAAAATTGAGGCTTCCGGGTGTAATAAAAGTTTATCCATTTCTGTATTAAATCAAATTTCCAAAATATTGAAAGTTGATATAGCCGACTTCTTCAAGGCAATTTAGTAACAGACTTTATATATTACAGTGCGTTAGCATTTTATATTTCTGGAACCAAGCCCCAAGTCATATTTCTCCCAGAATAATTCCAATACCTGATGTCTTGTTCTATAAAAAGCCATTTTATGGCCTTAATGATATGATCTACTGGAAGACCGTTTTTAAACTCAATATCTTTCATATCCATATCACTTACATCCTTGCAATCATACACATCGCGCAATAGTGAATATAGCTTTTTATACATTTCCAGATTTTCCTGTCTCTTTAACAACAAATCACAACCCAAGTCATCATGTTTTGGATAGTTTCTTTGCCGCTTTCCTGGCTCTGCATAGTTTATATTTTCAACGCAAACCAAGAAATCAAAACCGTTATGTAAATTTGCAGGTCTCTGTAAATACACTCTATTCCCATCGTTAAGTTTTTCAACATAGTAAATATACTTTGATGCCTCATCTCCTTTACCAGTTCCGGGTTCTTCTTGAGCCAGTTTTTCAACAACCCTCATTCTTACTTCATTTCTTGTACCTTGGTTTGAAAACCAATATTCAATTTCTTTTCTGATCATAATAAATTACCTCCAAAGATTTTATAATCCTAGAACATATAATGGAATTTCATTAAAATAATATGTGCACCCCATATAGCATATATATTCCAATGTGTCACGATATCTTGGGTCTCGAAACCAATCATTAAAAACATACAAAAATTCTACATTAAACCCAATTGGGGCAAATAAT
>JAVBUL010000153.1:0-3238 GCA_031555415.1 Lachnospiraceae bacterium
TCTGTCTCCGTAACAACTACATCTGTTACCTTCGATGCTACCGTTTCACCATTCACGGTATCAAATGACCATACATAATCTCCGACTTCTACCTCATCAATCCGTCTCTCACCTTCTACCATACTGACCAGCGTATCTCCGACATAACTGTCCATACTCACAAACGTTCTCGTTTCTGGATTCATATATCTGGCTCTCAGATAATACCATTCTCAGTAATTACTGATATTTTAACATCTACAAAAGCTATCCTCTGTAGATCATGGAAAAAATACTATTTCCTGCGTTTCATTCATTTTATAAACATACCAGAAATAGTATTTTTGAATTAGGAGTTTTAAAATCTTAAGGTATAATTATGATTAAATTAATTCCCCAAAACCAATGCTAAAAAATCACTTCGGTACTTTCTGATGATGAATTATTTTTTCATAGTAGCTATCTTTTCAACTAATATATTATATCTAGTTGTTCTTTTTTGTAACACAATAAAACAAATAAAGTTAATGCCATATAATTGTCACTATATTAATACCTGAGTTGAATTTAAAATCCAACTCAGGCATATCATATCATAAGAAAAAAATATCAATCATATTCTTTTAACGTTTCTACAACTTCTATAATAATTCTACAAAAAATAATATCTTAATATTGGCTAATAATATGTTTTTCCTCCTATTAGTATTTTTTTAATTATCTGATATAACATACTCCTCCTGACTTTACATAATTATATAGTTCGAAGGATTTACAACATTTTGTCCCAATGTTTACTTATTTTATAAATGTATAAAATGGTAATTTAAATAAATCCAAGTCATTCTCCATAATATTCATTATGCTTGCAACGATATAATACTTATACTTCCCTGATATCATTACTCTGACATCTTCGATTGCAATATCAATTTCTATCTTTTTTCTTAAGTATTCAACATCTTCTTTTGTTGCTTTTTTAATATATAAATATATTGATATACTAGGCATTTCAATATATTTAATATCAGCAAAATATATATCAATATTTTTATCATACTTATCATTTTTAGGACTTCTTATTAATGCTTCATTATGTGTTACATGATAAAACCATAATTTGAATTTTCTATTATCAAAATTAACTACATTCATATTTTATATCTCCTATTCGAACGGATTTGGCACTGTTTTACCCATTAAAAACCATGTGATTTTATTCCATGATTCAGGTGCCATTTTAATTTGGAATAATTCCCAATCAGTAGCACCTCCACTACCTCTTGAAGCTCTTGTTACAGCTGCCCACACACTATCAATCCCATCAAGATTAAAGGCTATTTCAATATCCGGATTGTTTAATTCATCTAAAACTCCTTGTTTCCAATTCTCTGCGTCTTTAAAATCCTTCCATCCTCACTGCACAGCTCATCTCCTGCTTCCAGATTCGAAGCCGCTTTCCACTCTCCATTATACCCTTCTTCCACCCCATTCTCAACACTTTTCACATAAAATGGATGGAACAGCGTCGTCTGGATTTCTTCTCCATCCGACGTATACACATGCACCAGTACATCTGTCTCCGTAACAACTACATCTGTTACCTTCGATGCTACCGTTTCACCATTCACGGTATCAAATGACCATACATAATCTCCGACTTCTACCTCATCAATCCGTCTCTCACCTTCTACCGTACTGACCAGCGTATCTCCGGTAAAGCACTGACATTTTAACGTATACAAGGATACCACAAGCCGAAGTGTCTCAACAATTATCTTCTCCGGTTCACCGCTCTTGACGGCTTCTATACACGACTCCGCATCTTTCGCGATTCCCACTATTTTCAGAATCGTTGTCGCTGCCTCTCCCAGCACTGCCGTTAATGCACAGTTTAGCAATGCCTGTGTTATCATTCCTTTTGCTATGGCAATCACCACACCAAAGAAATTCTCACCGCTGACTAAGAACAATCTCACCTGCTGGGTCACATCATAGATTGTCACCGCCAGATTCGCCCACGTCATCAACTTATGTATGTTAAAAGCCGGTGTAATCACACCTCGTAACACACCCTGAATTCCCAACGCAGTTTATGATTCTACCAGTGTAAAATACCCACTCGGATCCGTATTCATCACCGGATTCGCATTCGCATACAAATACTTATGCAGACTTACCGGATTATCCAGCGTTCCGGCATAACGGTCCATTCAGATAATAATATTTTTACATCTCAAAAGGGGCTTTTGCCCATAAATTATTTATTTTACAAAGCCCCTAATGATTTTGTTCAAATATTGAAAAGTAATTTTATTTTATATTTAATAATTTTCACTTTATACTTTTACAATTTTCAATCTTCTCATCCATTTTTTGAAGTTGGATGTCATAACCCATCTTCATCTCCTTATCCTTTTTCACTGTATTAAGAATATTCTGGCAGATCTTAGTGAAACAGCAGTTTTGAAATCTTAAGTATAAATATAATTAAAATACAAGAACATATATATTTTTCCCATAATTGATAAGTTCATATTCTTCTATATATGAAATTGATTTATCCAGACTCTTCTCAATAAAATCAAACTGTCCATTATTATTCAAAAACCAACTGTCATAAGTACTTTCAATCTTATCATCAACAATCTTATATACGTCACCGCCTAATACTGGTACTTTTTCTTTTCTCAATAGTTCAATAATTTTTTTTATTTCATCTATTTTCCATGCCATTTCATAAATTCCTAATTCTTCAAGACTAATCCCCGCCTCAATTATATCTTTAGGAAGATTTTTATATTTTCTATTAAGCATATTCTACCCCCATCTATTTATTTGGAACAAATATTCTATGATTACAAGTTATTCCATCAGGCTCAATAATATATTGAAACACACCATTTTTACCTGCATAGCTACCTGAAATCTCAATCTTTATTCTTGTTATTTTATCACCACCTATAATTGATGTTACTTTTCCACTACTTCCAAAAAGCTCTACACTCTCAGGAAAAGAATGATAATCACCTAATTCCATTTGTTTTTGTACCTTATCTGTATAAGTAATATTCTCTAAAGGATTCTCTGTATTATCTTTAGTACTACCCTCTTTCAAACACGCATTATGCACCAACACTCCACTACCCACATAATATGTATGCCATCCCTCAATCTCCAGATTATATACTAAAATACTTTCCGCCAGTCTCTCAACCCTGACTTCCTCTACATATACAATCCTTCCATCCTCACTGCA
>JAVBUL010000244.1:0-3749 GCA_031555415.1 Lachnospiraceae bacterium
ATTATTTCAGGCAAGGGTGAAATGGATGATTTAAGCAAGATTCAGGAGCTTGCATTACATATGAAGAATACATCTTTATGTGCATTAGGTCAATCAGCTCCAAATCCGGTTTTATCAACAATGAAGTATTTCAATGATGAATACTTAACACATATTGTAGATAAGAAATGTCCGGCGGGAGTATGTAAAGCATTACTTTCGTATGAAATAGATGCAGACCTTTGTAAGGGATGTACACTTTGTGCAAAGAAATGTCCTGCTGAAGCAATTATAGGTACTGTAAAGCAAGTACATACAATTGACAAGGAAAAATGTATCAAATGTGGACTTTGTGAACGTAGCTGTAAATTCAACGCAATTCAAAAGAGGTAGGAGAAGATATCATGAAGAAAATAAATCTTAAAATAAATGGAATTCAAGTTTCTGTTCCTGAAGGTTATACAATTCTCCAGGCAGCAAAGGAAGCAGATATTGAAATCCCATCATTATGTTATTTAAAAGACGTTAACTGTATAGGAGCTTGTAGAGTATGTGTTGTTGAAGTAAAAGGCAAAAGAGGTCTTATAGCTTCATGTGTATACCCTGTTGAAGAGGGTATGGAAGTACTTACTAATACTCCTAATGTAAGAAGATCAAGAAAAACAACAATTGAACTTATTTTATCAAGTCATCATAAAAAATGTTTGTCATGTGTTAGAGGAAATCATTGTGAGCTTCAAAAACTTGCTTTTGATTATGGCGTAGATGAAGATAGATTTAAGGGTGAGGATGAAATATTCGAAATAGACGATAAGTCACCATATGTAGTAAGAGATAATAATAAATGTATAGAATGTATGAGATGTGTTGCAGCATGTTCTAATATACAGGGTGTTGGTGCTATAGGACCAGTTGAAAGAGGATATAATAAGCATATAAGCTGTGCATTTGAAAAGAGCCTTAATGATGTAGCATGTGTTGGCTGTGGTCAATGTATTGTAGCATGTCCGGTAGGAGCACTTACAGAAAAGAGCAATATTGAAGAAGTATGGGATGCAATATCAAATCCTGATAAAACAGTAGTATTTTATACAGCTCCATCTATTAGAGCAACACTTGGTGAATCATTCTCAATGACTCCGGGAACAAATGTAGAAGGCAAAATGATTGCGGCTATAAGAAGACTTGGTGCAGATAAGGTATTTAATATGGATGTTACCGCTGACCTTACTATACTTGAAGAGTCAACAGAGCTAATAGAAAGAATAAAGGCAGGAAAAAATCTTCCATTATTTACATCATGTTGTCCGGGATGGATAAAGTATGTTGAACATTTTGAAAACGATATGATTGATAATTTATCAACATGTAAATCACCTCAGCAGATGTTTGGAACTATATTAAAGACATATTATAGTCAAAAGAATAATATTGAACCTAAAAATTTATTTGTAGTAAGCGTTATACCTTGTACAGCAAAGAAATTTGAGGTTGATCGTGATGAACATAATAAGTTTGAAACACAAGACGTTGATGTTGCACTTACAACAAGAGAACTTGCAAAAATGATTAGAGGTGCAGGTATTGCGTTCCCAGATTTAAAGGATGAAGAGTATGATAATCCATTCCTTGAAGCAACAGGTGCAGGAGCAATCTTTGGAGCTACAGGTGGTGTTATGGAAGCTGCTCTTAGAACGGCAGCATATACACTTGATAAGACCAACAAGAAAGTAGACTTTAAAGAGGTAAGAGGCACAGAAGGTATTAAAGAGGCTAAATATACTATAGCAGGACTGGAATTAAATGTTGCTGTTGTATCAGGTCTTGCGAATGCAAAAGAAATAGTAAGACAGGTTAAAAGTGGCGAAAAGACATATCATATGATAGAGGTTATGGCATGCCCGGGCGGATGTATAAACGGTGGTGGCCAGCCTGTACAAAGTGATAGTGTAAGAAACTACACAAATCTTAAAGAGCTTAGAATGAATGCGTTATATGATGATGACAAGAGTAATAAGCTCCGTATGTCACATGAAAGCCCAGTGGTAAAACTTTTATATGATGAGTTTTTTGATGCACCGGGAAAATCAAGAGCACATAATTTATTACATACAAGTTATACAAAACGTGATAGATTCTAAAAGATTCGGCTTTAGCCGAACTTTGCAACAAAAAAAGATTCGGAATCGAATCTTTTTTTGTTGCTGGAACAATTTTTAGTAGTTTTCTATTATATTTCCCAATAATCTACTTGCTCATCGTGTATAAATCCATGGTTATAATACATATTGTAAGCCACTTCGTTCGCTTCATTTACATGTAGTAAAATCTTTCTACATCCATCAGCTAAAAGCTTTTCTAAAACGAGTAGCAATGTTTCAGAACCATAACCTTGTTTTCTGTATTCTTCTTCTATGAAAAAACCAAAGATAACGGAAGTGGATCTTGAGTGTTCAACATAGCAATGTCCTACAATAGTATCCTTAAGATATGAACTAATAATTTCAGTATTTTCCTCCATTTCACATTGCAATGTAAGAGTTCTCGTAGGAATAGGAGTAATATCTGTATTATAGCGCATTAAATAATCAGTATCAGTAAGAGTCGCACCTAAATCATTTAGCGTAAGTGTACCAATAATACTGCAAGGCTCATTTACAATATAAATAGTTTTTATATCAAATTCTTTGATTTTTTCTTTAGCCAGTCCAAGAAGTTTTGAAAAATATCCTTTTTTTCTATATTTAGGATGCGTATTTGCATATATTTCACATTGTGTTTGTTCAGGTATAAATATGGATAAAACACTAATTAAGATACCATCATCATATAAAAGGAAAAAACAAGGAAATTCTTTTATAAAATTCATTTCAGGTTCAAGAAATGAAATACCACGAGAATTATCTTCAAGTTTACACTCTTCAATAAGTGATTTACAATCGTGATATTGATTTGAAGTTAGTATATTAGTATTAATAATATGCATAATACTGTCCTTTCTTAGTTGCTAATAAAACTAAATTTAGGGAAGTAAGTAAAATAAACTTTTCCTAAAATAGCATCCCTTTTTACAAAAATATCATTATAACTACAGTGAAACGGTGAATTTTCATTCATATAATAATTATCATACCAATATCTTGCATCAGCAGAATTATTTCTGTTATCACCTAAAACAAGGTAGCAATCTTCAGGAACTACAAATGTATATGGTCCGGTACTATTATACCATTCTTCTTTTAAATAGGAGCTTTCATCTAAAGGTCCGTCAACTAATTCGCCATTTTTGGTAATAGTTATCTGTCCGTTTATAATGGTAACAGTTTCACCTGGAAGCCCTATAACACGTTTTACATAAGTTAAATCTTCAAATTGATAATCAAACACTACGATATCAAATCTTTCAGGATCATGGAACAAATAGCTAAGTCTAAGTCCCATAATTCGGCTTTTCTCAGGAATAGTGTTTTCCATTGAAGAAGTCGGAACGGTCGCGTTTATAATAATAAAATTTACAATAACAAATGCTATAACAGCTGCAATTACAAGCATTTTCACCCAACTTAAAATTTCTTTTTTTATATTCAAGGGTTCTTTTCCTTTGGGAATTTGTATTTCATTTGTAATATCTAAATCTTGTAGCCTGTCATCTATATCATAATCAATTACTTCAACTTGTTCTAATTCATCTTTATCATTATTCATTGCTAATCTCCTTATTTATTATTACCTAATACAAAATAGTATAGCATAATTAGAAATATATTAAA
>JAVBUL010000144.1:0-25050 GCA_031555415.1 Lachnospiraceae bacterium
AGATGTTAAGCCTTTTACCGGAAAAAGAGGAAAAAGGCGAAAGGATAAATGAAAATGTAAGTGAAGAAATGTATGTGTATGAGGATGAAGTGCAGCAGCAAAGGATAGATGATAATTATAAAACACTTATTTTGGAGCTGCTTACATTTTTAAAAACAAAGACAAGCTTTGACTTAAGGCAGTTTAATGAACATCTTGTAAGCAGATATACAGAAAGTATATTAAGAAATGGAGATTACTATTCCATGCTTATACATATGTGTCAAAAGAAGCGGTATGATATAGGTTTGGTGTTAGAAAAACCTGATACATTTTTTGAACAGCATATATGTGATGCACTCAGGAATGAGAAGGATGATACATTATTAGATATTTGTTTTGAAGTGGGAACTATAGAAGATGATGTGATACAGCAGGAAGGAATCTTTGAGATTTCTAATATACAATGGAGATTAGTATAAGATGACAGAAAAAGGTTTAGATTATGCACTTGATATAGTTAGTATTCTTATTATGGGTGGCGAAGTTAGAAGAAATGGTGAAAACGCGAGCCTTTATGAAGAATATGCAAATGGCAGTGAAGTGTATGATATGGTTACAGCCATTATGAAAAAAATGAATATTATTGTATATGAATATAATTATGCTTTGTATATAACTGCGGGAGATAATAATAAAGTATTTGGGTATACAAATGAAGAGTTAAAAAGAGAAATAGGTGTTAAATTAAACAGAGAACTATATCTTTGTTATTTTGTTATGTATCATATAATGACAAGGTTTTATAAGTCAGCAGGAGGGTATTCATATGTTGAATATGTAAAGCCTGAGGATGTTATAGAAGGTGTGGACAGTACACTTTCAAATATAATAAGTGAGTTACAGGTAATAAATATGGATGAGATAGAAGAGAACAGCTTTAAGGAAATAGCACTTGTTTGGGAAGATATGCCTATGGTAATAACTCAGGAAAGTGCCCTTAGAGCAGGAAGAACTTCTAAAGCAGGTTTTGTAAAGATGGTATTTAACTTTATGGTAAATCAGGGCTTGATGCTTGAATCAGAGGGAAGATACTATCCAAAAGAAAAATTCAGAGCTCTTATGGAGCATTACTATAATCAATACAAAGGTCGATTGTACGAAATACTAAAGGAGGAAGACGATGCCACACATCAACAGAATTAGAGTAAATAATGTAAAATATAATTTTGGAACTCAGTTTTATGATGATTTTCTTATGCGTTTTTCCTGCAAAAATACAATCTATGACTTAGCAAACGGTGGTGGAAAAAGTGTTTTGATGCTACTTTTACTACAGAATCTTATACCAAATTGTACATTGGATGATAAGCAACCGATTGAAAAGCTATTTAGAACCGGTAGTGGCAGTAATACTATTCATTCTTTAATCGAGTGGAAATTGAGTGAGCCATATGTAAAGAATAATTTTAAATATATGCTTACAGGATTTTGTGCAAGAAAATCAAGACAGGAAGAGGATGAGGTATCGGAAAATGCAGCAATAGATTATTTTAATTACTGTATTTTTTATAGAGAGTTTAATGAAAATGATATAAAGAATCTGCCTCTTAGTTCAGGCAAGGAGCGTATTACATATAATGGGCTTAAATCTTATCTTAGAGAGCTTGAAAAAAAGGATTTTAGTTTAGAAATAAAAATCTTTGACCGAAAGGGAGATTATCAAAGGTTTATAGCTAACTATGGCTTGTTTGAGAGTGAATGGGAAATAATAAGAGGAATTAACAAAACAGAAGGTCATGTAAGAACTTATTTTGAAAATAACTACAAGACAGCAAGAAAAGTAGTAGAGGACTTGCTTATTGAAGAAATTATAGAGAAGTCTTTTAAGAGTAGAGTGGCGGCAGAAGGTAATGAGGATATCATGGCACAAACTTTGCTTGATATAAAGGACAAGCTACTGGAATTGTCATACAGAAAAGAAGATATAAATAGCTATGACAGACAAATAGAGGCATTAGAAAGCTTTGCAAATAGAGTTAAAGGTATGAAACAGCTTTATTTTGGAAAGGAATCTATTGAAGAACAGATTATTAAGTCGTATCATAGCTTAAAGGATATAATCGCAGATAAAGAAACAAAGATTGATAGTTTTAGGGGTGAAGAAGAAAGGCTTATTGAGCAACAAGAAAGCATTGGAAAGAGCATAGATACTGTTAAGATCCAAAAGTTAAATAATGAGATAGATTCTATAGACAGTGTATTAAAGGAGCAAGAGCTTGAATTAGAAGTAATGCAAAAGCAGTTAAAGGAAAGTAAAGATAGAATTTTAATTGCAGAAAGTCAAAATGATTATCTTGACTATATATACTACAAAAAAGAAAGAGATACTATAAAAGAGCTTATTATGGCACTTTCTTCTGATAAGAGTAATGTAACAGAGGAGCTAAATAAACTTGCGACAGAAAAATTTAAACGAGATAGTAAAAGAAAAGAATATTTTATTGATGAAATAGAAAAAGAAGAAAAGATAGTAAAGATGGGTGATGAAATTGCAAAAGGCCTATCAGAGAAAGAAGAGGGTTGTTTGAAAGAGCTCTCTATATTAGAGTACCTTATTAAGGATTCAAGGGATAAGTTAGAAGTAGTAGATGATGTATTAAGTAAGGAAAAGGGGAAACTGGGCAGACTTGTACTAGGGGATATGAAAAAAGAGAAAGCGGAGATTTCACAAAAGATTCAGGAAGTAGAGTCAAAGCTTAAATCGGGTATGGAAGAAAGTAGTCAATTAACGCTTTTGATGAAAGATTTAGAGTATGAAAAGCAAGCTATAGATAAAAGTAAAAAGGAAATAGATATAATCTTAGATAATTTGCTAAATGAGCGTAGAGAGATTGCGAAAAAAAGTGAAAAAGCTGAGAAAATTATGCAGCTATATAATGAAAAAAATGTAGAAAAGCTTGTAGAACAGATTAATGAAAACTATAAAGAGACTATTGGTGAAATAAAGGATAAAAAAGAGGAACTTTCATTACAGAAGGGTTATTTAGAGCAACTTGAGAAAGGTTGTCCTGTAGGGGATAATAAGGAGACAAAGCTTGTTTTAGAGTATCTTGATAAGTACCACGGAGGGGCGGCGATAAGTGGAAGTGATTTTATCGCCAGTATGAATGAGGACCAAAGAAGGCAAGTTATCGAAAAAAATCCTTTGGTTCCTTATAGTATAGTAATTATGTCAGGATATAATAGAATTGTATCAGATATAGGACTAAGAAGTTTGCTAAGAGGAAATTACGCAGTTTCACTGATTAGAGTAGAAGTGATAAATGAAGGAGAATATATTTTTAGTCCAAGTGATGTAATGTTTATCACAAGAGATGAAGGATTGTTTGTAGATTCTCAGATGTTAATTGGAGAGCAGAAAAAGGTAGAAATAAGTATTCAAAAAACGCAAGCTAGATTAATACAGTTAGAAGAAACAAGTAAGGTATTAAGCGAAGATTTCAGCTTCTTAAAAGAATATAAAGATGTATTTATTGAGAAAATAAATACTAATCAAAATCTTTACGAAGAAAATAAATTGTTGGCTAAGAAATTAGAAGCAGACGAAGAAAGCTGTAAGGATAAGATAAGACAAACTATTGAAAGTCTGGAACAAATAGAATATGCTTATGAGAAGCTTAGAAAGACACAAGAGGAGTTATTAGAAGAAGAAAAAATAATTAATACTATAGATGAGTATTTAGTTAAGAGTAGAGAACTTGAGGAAATATTAAGCGAATGTACACTAAAGCAGGAAAAATGTGCAAAGGAAAGTAAGGAAGCAAGAGCAAGGCTTGATGCACAGATTTTTTCAGACAAGGTAAGAAGAGAAAATATAAACTCAATGAAGTCTGAACTTTTAAAAATAGAAGATAAATGGGAAGGCACATACAGGTCTTTCTATTATGAAAGTTTAGAAGTGGATGAAGAATATAATGCTTTGACAGATGATGAAATAGAAACGAGATTTAATGGATTGTTTAAAGCATTAAGTAGTGAAAAGTCAGACCTAGAGGATAAGCAAAAGCTAATTAGTAACTATGATATTGCAATGGAAAAGTCTTTACAGGCAATTGATTATAAAGGCATTTTTGTAGATGATATTAAAAAGTTATATGAAGAAGGAAAGATAAAAAATACTACGAAAGAAGAGTTGATGGCTAATAAAAAAAGCCTTGATGCGTTGGATAAGGATACACAGAAGCTATTTGTAGAAATTTCAAAAGATCGTTCTAAAAGAGATAAATTAGAAGGTGCCATGAATCATGGTAAAGCATTAGTTGAAGAAAAATATGGTGAGTTTGCTCCAATTGAAGTTTCTTCATATACATATGATACATTTATTAGTGAAAAAGAGGCAATGCTTGTTGAGGTTTCGAATAGAATAAAAGAAATCAGTAATAGTATAAAGTCGGTAGAGACAGTACTAAAAGAATATGTATTATATGAAAGAGATTTGGAAAAGATAGTACAAGAATCAGGTGTAAATATTAATAAAAAGCTTACATGGGATTTAAATGTACAAATTGAAGAAAAGATAAAGGAAGTAAGCGATAAACATGATAAATTTAAGCGTGAGGTCTATGAAAGAAAAGAGGAATTTGGCAGAGAACGTACTCAGTTGGTAGATACGCTTAAATTCCTTAAGTCAAATGAACTTGCAAAGGAAATAAGTGATAATGTGACAATGCCGGGTAATGCCGATGAAACAGATGAGCTTATTAAAGGCTTGGAAGAAATCGTCCAATGTATAAACCTAGAAAAGTCACAGGTAGAAAATGGTATTGCTGATATGAATCAAATTAAAGAAAATTTTGAAAATCAGTGTATACAGAGCTGTATAAATATTAAGTCAGAGCTTGAAAGACTTCCAAGTATGTCGAAGATAGTAATGGATAATGAAACAATTCCTATTATCGGACTGAATATACCTTATGTAAAAGAAGAATTTTTTAAAGAAAAAATGTCGGAATATATTGACACCATCGTCAAAACATCAGATACTATAAAGAGTGAAGCTGAAAAGGTTAAATATATTAAAAATCAGCTGGCTTGGAAAAAGTTGTTTTCTGTATTGGTTACAGATATGAACAGAATAAAACTGACATTATATAAGCGAGAACGCATTAAGGAACAGAGCAAGTATCTGCCTTATGAAGAGGCGGTAGGTAGTACAGGACAATCGCAAGGTATATACATTCAGTTTTTAATAGCTGTAATAAATTATATTGCAAGCATTAATTCTAACACAACCAATAATAGGGAGCTTGGTAAAGTAATATTTATAGATAACCCATTTGGCGCAGCAAAGGATATATATATTTGGGAACCAATTTTTAAAATGTTAAAGACAAATAATGTACAATTAGTGGTTCCGTGTAGAGGAGCTACACCGGCAATCACAGGAAGGTTTGATGTTAATTATGTATTGGGACAAAAAATGATAGATAATAAGCAGCAGACAGTCGTAGTAGATTATTATAGTAATATTCAAAGTGATAATATGGAGTATGATAAACTTACATTTGAACAAAGTAGTTTATTTAGTAATTAATGAAAGGGAAAGCAAATGGACAAATATGAGTTAAATATTAAACTTGAGCAAGTAAGAAAGCTTATACGAAAAAAGGACTATTCAACAGCGGCCAAGATAATAGATACTTTAGATTGGTACAAGATAAAAAGTAATGAAACATTACTAATGTTTGCAGAAGTATATGAGGCAAGTGGTCAAATAGATAAAACAAAGGAAATTTTATTAGAAGCATATAGTAGAACTTCTTTAGGAAGACAATTGTCATAGAAACTTGCAAGAGTATCAATTAAGTCAGGAAATATTGAAGATGCAGAACTTTTTTATAAGGATTTCGTAGAGGCGGCACCAAGAGATAATTCGAAATATATATTGGAGTATGAGATTGCAAAGGGTAAGAATTTACCTTTGGAAGACAGAATACTAATATTAGAAAAATATCTTTCAGAGGAAATGGATGATAAATGGGCATTTGAGCTTGCAAAACTCTTCCATAAGGCAGGTCAAAAGGAAAAATGTATTAGTCAGTGTGATACAGTTATCCTTTGGTTTAGTGAAGGTAAATATGTAGAAAGAGCAATGGAGCTAAAGATGTTATATGCACCACTAACTCCGGAACAACAAACCATGTATAATGCAAGGTGGAAGACTAAAACCATACCAACAGAGCAAATAAACGAAATTCATGTAAAAGAGCTAGATGTACAAAATGTGTATAATACAATGAATATTCAAGAGGCTATAAAGAAAAGCGTTTCAAAATTATTTGATGAATCGGAAGAAACAGAAGAAGAAAGCGCTCCAAAGGATTCGTTTTTATCACATACAATAAATGATATAAATATCAATGATAAAGAGAAGAAGTATCATACAGTACCATTGAATCCAATGTTTGAAGTTGAAACAGGTGGACAAATTCAAATGAGTATTGAAGAAGAAGTTCTTGACAGTCAGATTGAAGGGCAAATGACTATTGAAGAGTTGCTTGAGGCGTATGAAAGAAGAGAAGCTCTTGAACAAGCGCAACAAGATGAGCTAGAGATGGTAGCAGAGGCGCTGGTTTCGTATGAGATGGAAGTGGCAGTGTCACAAGAGGAGCTTGAAGATGAAGAAGAGTTCCAAGAAGAGTTGGAAGTGCAAGAAGAGTTAGAGTTGCCAGAGGAAACAGAATTACCAGATGAATTAGAGATGCCGGAAGAGCCGGAAATGCCAGATGAAATAGAGCTACCAGAGGAGCAGGAAGCTCCTGATGAATTAGAGTTGCCGAATGAACCTGAATTGCCAGGAGAGTTAGAACTTTCGGAGGAATCAGAACTATCAGAAGAAAATGCAGAAGAAATGACAGAAGAAGAAAATGAAGAAAATACGTCAGAGGAGACTACGGTAGTGGAAAAGCAAGGCTTGAGTAACGAAGAAATAAAGGATACGATAAAAAACTTTGTTAATAAGTTTTCAGGTGTAAAAGGTCTTGATAGACAGGTTTTAATGACACTTCAAGAGACAACAGTTAATGGAAATAACAAGATTATTGTTATGGGAGAAGCGCGAAGTGGAAAAACTTCGCTTGCGATTGACTTAATTAAAACTATTAACAGAGTAAAACAGCAGAGAGGAAGAAAAATTGCCAAGATAAATGCAATTATTTTAAATGACAAAGACATGGAAACATATTATGCAAAACTCGAAGGAATGGATATGGTTATAGAAAAGGCTAGTGCAATGAATCAAGATGTACTAGGTAAATTCATGGAACGTGTCGAACAAGATGAAGAAAATAAGTTAATCGTATTTGAAGATGATAAGGCAAGTGCAGAAAGACTGATAGAAGAAAATGAAAAAGTAAGAGATTTATTTAAGGTTTCACTGGTAGTAAGACAAAATACTGTAAAGGATTGGGCTAAGGTAGCTACTAATTATGCTAAGGACAAGGGATATGAGATAGATGAAATGGGAATGCTTGGATTACATGCAGCCATAGACGGATTATATGCAGTGACAGCAGTGATTCAGAAGGTTCATATTGAATTACTTATTGACAAGGCTATTTCAAGATCAATTAATAGGGGATTTGGTAGATTTTTAAAACTAGTTGGAAAAGAAAGAGAGAAGGTTCTTAAAGAAGGAGACTTCAGTAACTAACACAAGGAGGTAGTGTATGCATTATAGTAAAATTGAAAAATTAGGTATTGAAACATCATTATTAGGTTTTGGCTGTATGAGATTTCCGCTTGATTCAAATGGAAAAATCGATGAAGCAGAGTCTGAAAAAATGATTGATAAGGCTATTGCTTCGGGCGTAAATTACATTGATACAGCATATCCATATCATGATGGAGACAGTGAACCATTTGTAGGAAGAGTACTTGATAAATATGATAGAAAAACATATTATTTAGCGACAAAGCTTCCAACATGGGATTTGAAAACACCTGATGATGCGAAAAGGATTTTTGAAGATCAATTAAAAAGATTAAATAAGGATTATGTGGATTTCTATTTGCTACATGCATTGGATATTCACAAATGGAAAAAAGTACTTGAACTAGGAGTGCTTGATTATTGTGAAGAGCTTAAGAGACAAGGGAAGATAAAATATCTAGGTTTTTCTTTCCATGACTCATATAAGTCATTTGAAGAAATAGCAACTTATAGAGATTGGGATTTCTGTCAGATTCAGCTTAATTATATGGATACAGATATTCAGGCAGGAATAAAGGGCTATGAATTAACAGAGAAGCTAAATATTCCACTTGTTATAATGGAGCCAATAAAAGGTGGTTCGCTTGCAACCTTGCCAAAGGATATTACAGATATTTTTAAGGCAGCTAATGAAAAGAACTCAGTGGCATCATGGGCACTTAGATGGGTTGGCTCATTCCCTAATGTAAAAACAATACTTAGCGGAATGTCTACATATGAACAGGTTTTGGATAATCTTGATACATTTGAAGAATTTAAACTACTTGACGAAGCTGAAAAGCAAGTGGTAGATAACGTTGCAGAGGCTATTAGAAATCGTATTAAGAATGGCTGTACAAAATGTAGATATTGTATGCCTTGTCCGGCGGGAGTAAATATACCTAGAAACTTTACAATATGGAATAATTACTCTATGTATGAAAATAAGGGCGAAGCAAAATGGCAGTTTAGTGAGATGAATGAAAAAGAGCATGCAAAGAATTGCATAAAGTGTGGAAAATGTGAAAAGGTATGTCCACAGGGAATTAGCATAAGAAACGACCTAGAAGAAGTGGCTAAGGTGATGGAGGATATATGCTAAAAACTAAAAAGATGGTGTTTGCAGGAGTTTTACTGGCGGTAGGGATTATTTTGCCACAGATATTTCATCTTAGTGGTATACCTAACGCAGGTGCGGTATTTCTGCCGATGCACATACCGGTGATTTTATCAGGGTTCGTGTTAGGTCCTATTTACGGTGCAATAATAGGCATTTTATGTCCGCTTGTAAGCTCGCTATTAACATCCATGCCTTCATTTGCAAGACTACCGTATATGATTTGTGAGTTAGCTGCGTATGGAGTATTTTCGGGATTACTTTTTTACACTTTTAAACTTCGAAAAAAAGGGTATGGAACGGTAATTTCTCTTATAATTGCAATGTTACTTGGACGATTATCATACGGAATAAGTTTATTTCTTACATTGAACTTATTTGGAGTAAAGAATGGTGGTTTTGAAGCTGCAATTACAGCTACTACTGTAGGGATACCAGGTATAGTTATGCAGCTTTTGATTATTCCTATAATAGTATATGCAGTTGAAAAAGGTGGGTATATTGATGAACTTAACAGATAGTGCGAGTAAAATATTAGAAGAACAAGGTTTTACATTTGTTGCCTTGAATGAACGAGGAGAGGTGATTTATTCTTCTAAAGAAATGGGGATTGCACCTATTAAAAATTGTATTTTAGAGAATGGAAAGGCATATCTAAAGGGTGCGGTAATAGCAGATAGGGTTGTTGGAAAGGCGGCGGCGATGCTTATTGCCTATGCAGAAGTAGCGGTTATAGGAACAGAAATAATAAGTGAGCATGCACTTTCGTTTTTGCAAAATTTTAACGAAGGTCAGTCTGATGATAATAAAATAGAAATAGGATATAAAAAATTGGTTCCATACATTATCAATAGAAAAAAAGACGGAATGTGTCCTATGGAGCAAAAGGTTTTAGAAATTAATGATGTAGAAAAAGCATATGACATATTAACATTAGGCATATGACAAAGTGACATATGTAACTTGTAGAAAAGATTCATTTGGACTATGATTATAGTACGAAATGAATCTTTTTGATTTTGATATATCAAAGTAGAAATTAGAGTTGCAAATGCAACAGATTAGGAGGCAATAAATGAAGATAAAAGCATCAAGTATAATATGGGGACTTACTTTTATTTTAGTGGGATTTTTATTATTAGGAAGGTCTTTATGGGGATGGAATATGAGCCCTTGGGAATTGTTTTGGAAGCTATGGCCATTGTTTATTATTATACCTAGCGCATCAACTATGTTAACTAAAGGCTTTAATATGGGTTCGTTTATATGGTTGATAGTAGGAGCAATATTCTTACTTGTAACAAATAATATTGTAACAAGCGATCAGATAAGAAGATTGATTGTACCAACAGTATTTGTTTTATTGGGACTAGGTATGTTGATTAGGGGACTAATTGGTGCTCCTGAGAAAAAGAAGCAAATTGATAGCAAAAGTTATACAAATTATTCGAATCAAAATATTAACTACACAAACGACTATACAAACGATTATACAAAGGAAACTAAGACAGAAGAAAGTTATACTTATGATTATGACGCTAATTCAGAGCAAACAAACAGAAATTTTAATTTTGACAGCACAAGTCAAAAAAAGCCTGAGTATAATGCTATATTTAGTGCACAACATATAAAGTTTCCAAAAGAGGTTTTTACTGGAACATGCATTAATTCAGTATTTGGTAGTGTTGTTTTAGATTTAAGAGAAGCTATAATAATGGAAGATGTGGTTATCAATGTATCGGCAATATTTGCAGGAACAGATATTTATGTACCAAGCAATGTAAATGTAAAGACATCAAGTATTCCTATTTTTGGAGGAGTATCAAACAAAACAAATGGCGGAATGGTAGCAGGTCCTACGTTGTATATAAATGCAACATGTATGTTTGGAGGTGTTGATATTAAATGACGACATTTCAAAAGGTAATCAAATATTTGGCAATGGGCTTTGCAATATTTCTTACAGTATTTATAATAACGATTGTTATTGAAGTAGGAATTAGTGTAATAGAGTCTGTAACGGGATGGAGTAAAGATGCTGTAACGCAAATTTATACTTATGAGTGTGAGGATATTAAAGGATTAGAAATTGAAATGGGAGTAGGCGACTTGGTGGTAAACACTGGTGGCGATAAGATAGTTATAGAAGTCAATGAAATTTGGGGATTTGAGTTGAAGGAAGAGGATCAAACTATCAGCATTGAAACAGGTAGTAAAAAATGGGGTTCAAGTAATAAAAAATCATCTTTGGTAATTACAGTGCCTGAAGATTATGTATTTGAAATACTTGATATCAGCATGGGTGTTGGAAGTGGAGAGGTATTAGGCATAAATGCAAAAGATGCAGTAATAGAAACAGGGGTTGGCTCTTTTAAGGTCGAAAGAATGAAGTGTGAGGTGTGTAGGATTGAAGCCGGTGTAGGTGAAGTGAAGGCGGATTTTGCAATGGCACCAGAAGATTGCTCACTTGTATTGGAAAAGGGTATAGGTGAAGTGAAGGTAAATGGTGAATCTTATAAAGAGTCTGAGTGGAAAAGGAAGAATGCAAAGGCTGATTTGAATTTAGAGTGTGGGATTGGGAGTATAAAGGTTACAATTGGAGAATGAAGATTTAGAAAGTGATTTTTATTGAGAGTAGATTATACTAAAAAGTATGGTCTGCTCTTTTTTGCGAAAAAGTCAAAAAGATTAGATAAAAATCCTTTTTACTTTCCGTTGGGGTCGAAATCCGCACCGTTGGGGAAAACTTTGTGATAAAATATTGACTAAAATGTAAAAAAATGTTATAAAAAGAATAAAATTTGCGAAACGAAATTTTAATACCCGGGGGATTTTGCGAATTAAAAAAATACTTATTGTGAGGTCAAAGTTGATAAAAAACTTATGAGCCTAAATCAAGGAGGAAAGATAAGAAATGAAAATTTTTACAAGAAACTATAAGAGCTTCAAAAGAAGTTTAGCTCTTATCCTTTGTGTTACCATTTTTTCAACAATACTACCAGACAGCTTTCTAACTTCATTTGCTAACGAAGCTGAAAGTAGCTATGAAGAAATGGGAATTCAACCAGAGGTAGATATTGAACCGTTTATAGTAGGTGAAATCGAAGAATTAAGGGATGAATATTCTAAAACCTATGAAAGAAGTGATGGAGTAAATGTTCTAATAACGAAGAGCGAACCAATTCATTATTACGATGAAGAAAATGAAGAATGGGAAGAAATAAACAATGAACTTACCTTAGTAGAAGATGAAAATGGCCAAATGGTCTATGTAAATGACAATGAGTCCTTTAGTACTATATTGTCAATAGATGAGGGAAATGCATCAGCAGTAGTAGAAGAAGATGGAAATACTATAAGCTTTACATTAATAGATTCAAACTCAAAGGGTGTAAGAGAATTAAAAGACAAGAATAAATCAAAATCTGATAAAAACAAAGCTTCTAAGTATGGAATGACAGGAGAAGAGCTTATTGACAGCCTTAATGAAGAACAAAGTAAGCAAGGACAGTTAACATATGAGGAAGTATATAAGGACACTGATTTAGTATATGATGTAACAACAAAATCATTAAAAGAAAGCATAATACTGAAAAAGAAGCCAAATTCAAAAACGACATATAAATATGAAATAAAATCAAACGGATTAAAGGCAGATTTAAGTAAAGACGGAAGCATTATATTTAAAAATGGTGAAGAGGAAGTATTTTTTGTTCCTGCACCATATATGTATGATGAAAAAGGTTCTAAGTCTTATGATATAGAAACAAAGCTCGAGGAAACAGAAGATGGTTATATTTTGACACTTGTGCCTAGTGATAAGTGGTTGAAGGATAAGGAAAGGGTATATCCAGTCACAATAGATCCGACAATAGAATCATTAAGGACAGGAAGCATAACTGCCACATATACAGATTCATCAAATCCAAATACCAACTATTATACATCAACAGAGATGTTGGTAGGTAAATACTATAATAATAGATACTCGTCTATGGAGTATCAATCATATGTTCAGGTGTATAATCTACCAACAATACCGGAAGGCTCAAGTATTATATCAGCTAACCTTTGCTTAATACAAAAAAGTTCTAATGATGGGATTTCTCTTGGAATGTATGAGGTAAATGAAAGATGGATTCCAAATGTAATTAAAGCAAATTTAAAACCTGCTTCAAGTGTTGAAATAGAAGATTATTATAATACTAAAGTAGATAACAACGAAAGTATAGTTAAGTTTGATATAACAAAGTTATGTAACGAGTGGTACAATGGTACTACTTATAATTATGGTGTAAAAATTGAAGAGTTAAGTGAGGAAGTAAATATTAATGGCTCATTTTATACCACATTTTATACACAAAATCATACTGATACAACAAAACGACCATATATTCTAGTTGAATACCAGTCATCAGACAGTATAAAAGAAAACTCAGTAACAGAAATAAATTTAGGCAATGCAGGTAATTTATATGTAAATGACTATACAGGAACTCCTATTATAAGAAGAAGTGATATAGGCTACGATGGGAATATAATGCCTGTAAACATAGAGTTTATTTATAATTATAATAATATAAAGAATAATTACATAGGGATACATGATGCAGATTATGCATATGGAGCAGGCTGGGTAACGAATTATTCACAAAAACTATCATATGTAAAAAGAACTGTAGAAAATAAAATTTTAGATTATTTCATGCTTTATAGTGAAGATGGAAGTATCATATACTTTGATAGAAAGATAGATGATGCAGACATAAATACCAGTACAAATATGTCAGAAGTATTTGCGGATTCTAAAGGCAGTGGATATACAATTACTGTAAATAAAAGTAATTACAGCAATTATGTATTGCAGGAGATTAAGGATAGCTCTGGAAACAAATGTTTTTTTGATTCAACAGGAAGATTAGTAAAAATAGTTGGAGATTATCCATGCACAAAAAATGTAACAGCTACAAGCAATTTAAGTACATTAGTAAATGAACCGGGTGTTATAAGGATTGATTATTTTGAACAGAGCAAGGGAAGTAATTTTTATTATTCTAGAAGAATAAAGCAGATAACAGATGGAGCAGGTAGGAAATATGTATTTAACTATAACTCAGCGGCCATATTGGAGTCGATATCATACTTTGGTACTGGAAGTACTGAGTTAAATAAAGTTAAGTATGAGTATGGTTCAGATTATAAGTCTCAAACAAGAGTAGTTTATAAGGATAATAGTGAAGCGAAATACTATTATTATAAGTATTATGATAAATATATGTTGACATTTGCACAGGCAAATGATTTTTATGGTATGAGTATGGTATATGTAGGTAGTTCAAATAGAGTTAGTTACCTTGTTGAACAAGGAACAGACGATTATGAACATCGTTTTATATACTTTGATTACCAAGTGGGACAAACTACTATTACTGAAGGCCAAACTGTAGTGGTAAAGCAGTTTGATACATATGGAAATCTTATATCAACTCGTGATAACACAGGCTATGCAGAGTTTGGAGAATATAAAAATACAGGTAAATCAAGTAAATTGATTTCGACTTCAGAACTTAGAAAAACAAATACGAATCTGTTGATGGATATAAGATGTTCTACAGGTGCGGCAGTTGCAACAGATAACGCATATTTAGCATTGGGAAATTGCTATAAGCTTAGTGCTGGGGGTAATATTTATGCAGGCGGATATTTATATGAAGCTGGAACATATACAGTATCAGCATATGTAAAAACACAGGATGTTAATAATGGTGTATTTTTAGATATAGCAGGAAGCAATATATCAGTTGTAGAACCTAGCAAGGTTGTGACAGGCACAAATGAGTATACACGAATACAAATGAAGGTTAAATTAACAGGTACAGTAGCAAATACTAGCAGTATGACAACGAGTGGAAATTCAACTGTATATGTGAAGCATAGTGGAACAAGTGGAAGTGCATGGGTAGAAGGCTTGCAGATAGAAAAGGATGATATTGGAAAGTATAATCTTTTAAAGAATCCTTCTTTTGTAAGTAATTATTTTGGAGCTACTTATTGGACTTTTAATAGAAGTATTATGGGGTATAATGGTTATGTATCATATGTTGATATGTGTACAAATCCAGCGGGATGTAGAGATGTGAGAATAATAGGAAGTACCTATGAACAGAGATATTATAAGCAAAATATATCAGTAGCGGGTAAATCAGGAGAGAAGTTTTCTTTTGGAGGCTGGGGAAAGGCTGAATCAGTACCTAAAAAAGATGATAGAAGCTTTTCTATACAAGCAAAAGTAATAAGGGCAGCAAATGTAAATAAGACGGATTTTCCTGAGGATAAGGTTTATACTATTGATTTTAATTCGTATGTAACGGACTGGCAATATGCTCTTAGTGAACTAACAACAGAGTATGATTATAGTGGTATTGAGGTTTCTATTCATTATGACTATCAAATGGGAAATGCATATTTTAATGGTATAACATTATGTAAAGAAGCTTTATATAATAACTATAGTTATGCAGATAATGGAAATTTAATAAATATAGATGAAGTATATTCTAGGAGTGATATTAGTTCTAATGCCACAGAAAACGAAGGTGAAGAAGCAGAAGATACTACAACTGTTAAGGATGAGTATGGAAGAATTACAAAGAGTGAAGATAAAGGAATAACATATCTTACTTCATATGATGATTATAACAATGTTTTGTCTGAATCAAGAACAGATGGCAGTAAGTCTATAAGTTCAAGTTCTACATTTAGTAACAATGGTAATTATAAGACATCGGAAACTGATGAGAATGGAAGTAGTACAACTTATAATTATAACCTTCAAACAGGGCTTTTGGATAGTGTTGTTAATGGTCTTGGGAATGTAACCGATTATTCATATGATGCTATGGACAGAATTAAGTCTATAACATTGAGGGTTACAGGGCTTAGTGATGCTACAGGTTTAAGTGTATCTTATACATATGATGAAGGTGGAAGAATTAAGACTATAACTCATAGTGGTACTACATTTACCTTTCAGTATGATGCTTTTAAGAATTTAAAGAGTATTTCATCACCAATGGGTAAACTTATTACATACAATTATGTGGAAATGGAGAATGGCTATAATCTTGAAAGTATTCTTTATGGAAATGGACAAAAGATAAGCTACGGATATGACAAGTGGGGAGTATTGACTTCTGAATCATATAACGGACAAAAGTTATTTGAGTATAAATATAGTATTGAGAGTGAAACAGCGGCTGTGTTTGATTATGTTAATAATATTAAAACAGAGTATGCAGGAGATGTAGATGGAAATGCTATAGTTACAAAGACAGGAATTAATGGAAATAGTTATTATTATCAGTATACAACTTCATCATCAAGTGAAAAAGAAGCTTACGGGTATTCTTCTGCTAAAATAAAGGAAGAAATATTAAAGGAAACTGTAGCTAGTAATAAAACTTATGAAACTATATATATTAAGGATGAAGATGGAAATGACATAGGTTATAGATATGTTGTAAATAGTGATAATGAGAATGCTTTAGCTGTAAAGAGTTATGATAAGTTTGATAGACTTATCAGTAAAAATGTCTGTTTTTCTGAGGTGGATGAAAATGGGAATGTAATATCTGTAGCTTACAACATTTTTGATACTTCGTATACTTATAAGGATTTGTCTTTGACACAGACTACACATATGCTTAGTAGTATTAAGTATACTAATAGTTTTGGACTAAATAGGACTATTAGTTATGGATATAATGCACTTGGTTATATTACTTCCTATAATAATGGAAAGAAGTTGGAATCTGTAACTTATGAGTATGATGAAGCAGGACAGCTTGTGAGGGTGAATTATCCGGGGGTAAAGAGTGTTGTTTATGTTTATGATGGTGGTGGAAATAGGGTAAGTGAGAAGGAGTATGATTATACTGTAGGAAGTTTAGGTATTGTTAAGAAGACTAATACATATGCTTATAATAATACTTATAAGGATATGCTTACATCTGTTAATGGAAGTGCTATAACTTATGATGGCATTGGAAATCCACTTAAGTATTATAATGGAGAGACTTTTACTTGGACTAGAGGAAGAATGCTTTCTAGTGCGATTACAAAGGATGGAGTGGCTTGTAGTTATAAGTATGATGAGAATGGTTATAGAATTTCTAAGACAGTAGGAAATACTACTTATAAGTATACTTATAGGGATGATAAGCTTGTTTACCAGACTAATGAGAGTACATCGTTTTATTTTAGGTATGATGGTGATGGAAGTGTAATAGGATTTAGGTATACAAGTGGAAGTGCAGATACAGAGTATTATTATCTTAAAAATCAAGAAGGAGATGTAATTGGAATTCTTGACGAGATAGGAAAGGTTATAGTAGAATATGAGTATGATGCATGGGGTAATTTGGTATCTGAGAGTGCAACTGGAGATATTGGTAATGTACTAAAGGATGTGAATCCACTTAGGTATAGAGGATATTACTATGATGTTGAGAGTGGATTTTATTATTTACAGAGTAGGTATTATGATGCTGGGATTGGTAGGTTTATTAATGCTGATGATCCTAGTATATTGGGAATGTCTGTGTTGATAGGCGAGGCCTTAAGCGTGAACCTGTTTGCATATTGTAATAATAATCCTATAATGCACAGCGATCCATCTGGATATTTTACAATAACAAGATGGATGATATCAGTACCAATTGATATATGTTTAATGGCAATTCCAGTAGTGGGGAGCGCATTTGCACCTATTAAAGCACTTGCTAAAAAGTTGGGAGTGAGTGCATTAAAAAGTGCGTTGAAAACACCACTTGTAAAATTTATTACTGTAGTTGCAAATTATGTTAGTAAAGTTGTAACCGCTATAAAAAATATTCTTACAAAGATTCCATTTGTTGGAAAGTGGTTGGCTGGAAAAGTACCTACAGCAGCAAAAATAGGTGCAATGCTTTCAGGTGGAGCTACCTCAGCGACTGTTAATAAACTGCTTAATGTAATTGTGCCTAATATTACTATTTTTTTATCTGTTGGTGGAATGGTAGCAGGACTTTTAGACTGGTTAACTGACAAAAATCTAAATAATAAAATATGGTCATTTTAATGATAGGAGGCGATTAATTTTGATGCTTAATATTCATATGAAATATGATGAAATATCACCGATTCAATTTGAAGTAACATTTTTAGGTGTAACAAAGATTATCAATGCTGAAACTCAAAGCGTGTCATTTGAGGTTGATATAGAGTCTACTTATGAAATTGAGTTTGTACAAAAGGAAGTGAATGAAAAATTTTCTGCTATGCAAAAATTTATGTACATTCTGTTTATTCCTATAATTGGTTTGTTTTCGGGGATTTTTATGTATGGTGAGTTAATGTCAGTGTTTAGAAAGATTAATCCATATATAATATCAAAGACGATAGTTTTGAAGATAGAGACAGACACTCAAGTTAATGTTGTCTATACTCGTCCTATATATAATAAAAGTTTAAGGATGTGGACAGAACCAAACTTGTTGTTTTCAAATATCAAATATACTAACAATTATGCTATAGAAGATAATACTAATGATTTTGAAAACTGTTATGTAAACTTCAAAAGATTTTTTGTTGCCATTTACTTTGATGTAATATTACTTTTTTTAGTATTTGCTTTCATTGCGTTACAAAAGGAAGATAAACAGGTATTTGTTGCATTTTCTTGTTTGTCGCTTTCTGTACTATTGTTATGCTTAATAACTCTCATAGCAGTGAAAAGGAAGATAACAAGGATGAAGATTTCATTCATTAAGTTAAATGCAATCAAAAATAAGTGATATCAATATTTATCTTGATTTTTCATGAGTAAGATTAAGTAAAAAGCTCCTTTTCAAAAACAACAGTTTTGTTGATTGAAAGGAGTTTTGCTGTAATATACTATATATTTGTATATATTAAAAGATTAATCTGAAAGGAAGTGTAAAAAATGTATAAGCTAGACTATAAAAAATATGAATACCTTAAAATCGGTCAAATGTTAAGTGTAGGAATGATTGATGAGCACTACGTTATGGAGATTCTTACAGGCCCAACATGTATTCCGGAGTTTTTCCCAATCAGTAAAGAAGAATTTGATTCCTTTGATGAGTGGAAGGGAGACTGTAAATTTATTGTAGAAGAAATAAAAAACAGAGAATGTGTAGCAAGTGCTCGACGTATTCAATAAGTTTTAGTTATTCACTCTTTAAACTTAATGAATCTTAATCACACAGGAGGCAGGAATGTACAATTTTTATGAGATAGAATATAAAAAACCAGACTTGCCTTTTTTGTGGTATTTCAAGCGATTTTAATTCAGAGGAAGTTCGCATACATAACATTGAAGGCCCAAAACTTTGATAATTAAACAAAAAGCTCCTTTTCAAAAACAACCATTTTTGTTGATTGAAAAGGAGTTTTGTGGTAATATACTTATATTGTGGGAGAATAACAGAGAGGAAGGTAACAACGTGGAAACCAACGAAATAGCAAGCACAAAAGAACAAAAAATAAAGTTTAAAGCACCAGCATATAAAAGAGGAATAGCATTTTTAGTTGATGCTATTATAGCATTTTTACCAGCTTTGGTTATGTATATAATTTTTACCGGCACGTATACCGGATATACACCAGCATTTTATCCTGCACCAGTTATAGGAGCAGTATCTATGATAGACTTGCCTGTTGAAGTAAATGACAGTGTAAATACTATCAAGACAGATTTGGGTGGAGTGTCTACGGGACATAATGTATCTCTGTATGCGACAGGTATGAGAGCGTTGTCAGTACTGATGATAGTTTTTTATGTAGGATATGCTGCATTTTGTACAGTGATGTATGACGGAAGAACTATTGGAAAAAAGTTTATGGGAATTAGGGTAATACCAGAGGATGGTGAAAGTTTTAATAAGGCGATTTTATTAAGAGAGTTGCTTGGAAAAGTAGTTATTAACTCTACTGTTATAGTTCCTGTGATTTCTATTATTATAATGCTTATAACAAAAGACGGAAAAGCAATCCATGATTATATAGGTAAAACCAGAGTTGTAGAAGATTAAAAATAAACTTGATGTTGACTGAAAGAAGGTTATTTAGTGGATACTAAGATTGTTATTGCAAAAGAAGGAAAAATGTCAGAAAGTGATTTACAGACAGCAGGAGATATATTAAGACAAGGTGGGACTGTGGCATTTCCTACAGAAACAGTATATGGTTTGGGTGCGAATGGTCTCGACAGCGAGGCTGCATCAAAGATATATAAAGCTAAGGGCAGACCATCTGATAATCCACTTATTATACATATAGCAGATAAAAATGAGTTAGGTGCATTAGTAAAAAATGTAAGTGAAAGTGCAGAAAAGCTTATGAAAAAGTTTTGGCCGGGACCGCTTACGATTATATTTCAGAAGTCGGATATAGTGCCATATGGAACGACAGGAGGCTTAGAAACAGTAGCTATAAGAATGCCGAGCCATCCTGTGGCACAAGAACTACTAAAGGTGGCAAAGGTGCCCGTTGCGGCGCCCAGTGCAAATGCATCAGGAAGACCAAGTCCCACAACAGCTAAACATGTAATTGAAGATTTGGATGGGAAAATAGATATGATAGTAGATGGAGGTCAGGTAGGAATAGGAATTGAATCCACTATTATAGACATGTCGGGAGACGTACCGATGCTTTTACGTCCAGGTTTTATTACAAAAGCTATGCTTGAGGAGGAAGTCGGAGAGGTCTTAGTAGATAAAGTGGTTTTAGCTAAGAGTAAGGAAGAAATCGAAAGTGATGATTATAAACCTAAAGCTCCGGGTATGAAGTACAAGCATTATGCGCCAAAAGCAGAACTTATAATGTTTGAAGGAGAAACAGATAAGGTTGTAAATAAGATAAATGAGTTAGTGGCAGAGGATGAGAAAAAAGGCGTGAAATCAGGAGTTATTTGTACAGACGAGACGAAAGGATATTACAAGGCAAATCAGGTTATATCCATCGGAAGTAGGAGCGATGACAAAGAGATTGCACATAATTTGTATGGAGTATTGAGAGATTTTGATGAAACAGATATACAGTACATATATAGTGAAACCTTTTACGACACAGGGTTAGGAGAAGCGGTTATGAATAGACTTATAAAAGCAGCAGGTTACAGAGTGGAGAACACATGTTGAGCAAGCTCAACTCTTGATTAAAAGGCGCACGCGGGTGCGCAGATAGAGGTATAATGTTGAGCAAGCTCAACTTCTGATTAAAAGGCGCACGCGTGGGTGCGCAGAGGGGTATACGATGAGGTATAACAAAATTATATTTGTAAGTTTAGAAAGTACATTTACAAGTCCGGTGGCGGAAGTTATTATGAAAAAAAAGCTTGAGGATGCGGGCATTGATATGCAAGTTGAATCAAGAGGCGTGGTGGTATTATTCAGAGAACCGGCTAATCCTAAGGGAGTAACGATAGCTAAAAGCAAGGGACTTGACATGCAAGAATATATGTCAGAACAATTAGAAGACAAAGATTTTGCAGATGATGTTTTGGTTCTGGTTATGACAGAAAAACTTAAATTTGAAGTGTATGAAAAATTTAAAGCCGCTTTGAATGTTTATAATATAAGAGAGTTTGTAGGAGGGACAGGTGATATTGAAACGCCTTATGGAAAAGGACTTCAAGAGTATGGAGAGGCGTTTAATATGATAGAAAAACTAATAGACAAAGTTATTTTAAAACTAAAGGAATTGGAGGAGGTATAGTAGATGATAGCATTAGGAAGTGATCAGGCAGGATTTGATTTGAAACAAGAGGTAATGGCACATTTAAGTGAAAGAGGTTTGGAATTTGAGGACTTTGGAAGTTATGACAAGTCATCGGTTGACTATCCAGAATATGCTAAAAAGGTGTGCAAGGCTATTATTGATGGTGACTGTGAGAAAGGTATATTGATTTGTGGAACAGGAATAGGCATATCTATTACAGCCAATAAATTTAAAGGAATAAGAGCCGCTTTATGTACTGACTGTTTTATGGCAGAGGCGACAAGACTACATAATGATGCAAATATACTTGCAATGGGTGGAAGAGTAGTTGGTGCAGGACTTGCGCTAAAGATAGTAGATACATTTCTTGATACAGAGTTTTCTGGTGAAGAAAGACATGTAAGAAGAGTAAGAGAGATAGAAGAGTAAAATAATTGCAGGAGGAAAGTAGAGTGAGTTCAAAAAGAGATAACTATATTAGTTGGGATGAATATTTTATGGGAGTCGCGATGCTTTCTGCAATGCGCTCTAAAGACCCAAATACACAGGTTGGAGCTTGCATTGTCAGCACAAAAAATAAAATACTATCTATGGGATATAATGGACTTCCAATGGGATGTTCTGATGATGAATTTCCATGGACAAGAGGCGAAGAATTAGAGGATAGCAAGTATTTTTATTCAACTCATAGTGAGTTAAATGCTATATTAAACTATAGAGGGGGGACCTTAGAAGGTTGCAAAATTTATGTTACATTATTTCCTTGTAATGAATGTGCAAAGGCAATAATCCAATGTGGAATAACAGAAATAGTCTACAAGGAAGATAAGTACGAGGATACTGTGGGAGTTAAAGCTTCTAAGAGAATGCTAGAGGCAGCAGGAGTGAAATATACATTATATAAGCAGACTGGTAGAGATATTGAGTTTTCTCTATAAGTTCATGCTTTTATTTTAAATTAATAAAAAATATAAAATTTATGCTTTAATAGTTAGACAAAAATATATTAATGTGATAAAATAGTCTCCAACAAAACATAGCGAGGAGTAAACATTATGAATTACATTCCTAAGAAATATAAGAAAGAAGTATTTAGAAATCTTTCGCTAATCACACAATTAGGATTACATGTAATGGTACCCATATTTTTATGTGTATTAGTAGGTGTATGGATAGACAAAGAATTTGGTTTGTCTACTACGGTAGTGTTACTCATACTGGGAATTCTAGCAGGCGGCAGAAATGCATATATACTAGCTATGAGAGTTGTTAACCAAAATGAGTTAGATGATAAAAAAGGTAAGCATGGAGGCAATAATGATAAAGAATAACATTATGAAGAGAAATCCAATGCTACAAAAATTGTCATTAGGCATTTGGTTGATATTTATACCAGTTGAGATTTTGCTATTAGTTATTCCAAACGATATTCAAATTGCTGTAGGTTTCTTGATAGGTACATTGTATGCACAAGGTATGGTGCTTCATATGGCAGTATCAATAGAAGATTCTATCTGGATGATGGAAAACGATGCACTAAAGCATACAAGAAAGAATTATATTATTAGGCTTTTGATATTAATAGTATTATTTTTACTTATGTTCTTTCTAAAGTTTGGGAATTTGATATCAGCATTGTTTGGGATTATGACATTGAAGGTTTCGGCATATATACAGCCGTTTACTGATAAAGTAATTACGAAATTTATAAGCAAAGGAAGGTGATTGCGTGGGATATGAAATAAGCCTTTTGTCAGCCGAAAAAGAAGCAGATTTTGCCATTCATTATCTAAAAGAGATAAATGTTTTTGGCCATTCAGTCTGTATAACGACTACACATGTTGCGTTATTGATAATATCAACAGTTCTTATTGTATTTGCAGTATTGGTTAATCTCAGAGTAAAGAAAGCTAAAGCTGAAGATACACCGGGAATGTTACAAAACATAGCAGAGTTGATAGTATCCATGGTAGACAATATGGTGCATGGAATAATGGGCGTTAACGCTAAGCGTTTTAGAAATTATATCTGTGTATTAATGATGTTTATTTTATTATGTAACATCTCAGGATTATTTGGTTTAAGACCACCTACAGCAGATTATGGAGTAACGCTTCCATTAGGTTTAATTACATTTTTCTTAATCCATATTAATGGTACAAAGAAAAGTGGAATAGGGCATTATACAGCACTATTTAAACCAACACCGATATTATTTCCAATAAACTTGATTGGAGAGATAGCAACACCGTTATCACTCTCACTACGTTTGTTTGGTAATATTTTATCAGGTACAGTAATGATGGGACTTATCTACGGACTTTTAAGTCCACCGATTACAACGGGTATACCGTCAGTGCTACACATCTATTTTGATATATTCTCAGGATGTATACAAGCATATGTATTTTGTATGTTAACCATGGTATATATTAGTGATAAGATATCAGATTAGACAAGAAATAAAAAATAAGAAAATTAAAATATTGTATGTCACATTAAGGTGGCAGGATGGAGGAAAAGATGAACGTAAGTGGACAGGAATTTATTTATGCAATGTCAGCAGTAGGAGCAGGTATAGCGATGATAGCCGGTGTAGGTCCTGGTATTGGACAGGGATACGCAGCAGGTCAGGCAGCAGCAGCAGTAGGACGTAATCCTGGTGCAAAATCAGATATTACATCAACTATGCTTTTAGGACAGGCGGTAGCCGAGACAACAGGTCTTTATGGTTTTGCGGTAGCTATTATTTTAATGTTTGTTAAGCCTTTCTAATTAGTCGAATTAAAAAAACAGAAGGGAGGCTAATGCCTTGGGAACATTAATATCAAATTATGGTTATCAGCTACTGGCAGCAGGAGTTGAGGCAACTGACAAATTGGATAAAGACAGAATATTTGAAATTGACAGTCAGTTACTTTTTGACGCATGTGTTTTGGCAATAAATATCTTTTTGCTATTTGTTATTCTTTCATATATACTTTTCAACCCTGTAAGAAAGATGCTTACGCAAAGACAGGAAAAGATAACAGCTCAAAGAGAAGATGCTATAGCTGATAAGGAAGAAGCTGCAAAGCTTAAACAAGATTATGAAGTAAAATTAAAAGAAATCAATAAGGAAGCAGAAGTTATCTTAAGTGAAGCCAGAAAGAAAGCCCGTGCAAATGAGGATAGGATTGTTGGTGAAGCAAAAGAAGAAGCAGCTAGAATTATTGCTCAGGCTAAAGCAGAATGTGAGCTTGAAAAGCAGAAAGCCGCAGATGATGTTAAGAAGGAAATCATCTTAGTATCAACACTTATGGCAAATAAGTTAGTGGCAGCTACGATTGATAAGCAGACACAGGACACTCTTATTGAAGAGACTTTAGGAGAGATAGGTGATAGGACATGGCTAAATTAGTAGAAAAAGCTTATGGTGATG
>JAVBUL010000237.1:0-4814 GCA_031555415.1 Lachnospiraceae bacterium
ATGAATTAGACGGAACAGAAGGTATACTTATTGCAAGTAAGATTGCAGATAGAGTTGGTATTACCCGTTCTGTAATAGTAAACGCACTTAGAAAGTTTGAAAGCGCAGGCGTTATAGAGTCACGTTCTTCAGGTATGAAAGGAACATATATAAAAGTAGTAAATGATGTTGTATTTGAAGAATTAAAAAGAGAAAAGAGTAAAAATTCTAAAAAGAATTAGTGAGTGCAAAAAGGATTTGACCACTTTATGTATGCAAAGGATTGCTATGTAAAGTGGTCTTTTTAAATGGTGGTAAATATTAGTGAATATATTAAAAAATTCCAAAACCACAACATAATGTGATATTAAAGATAAAAAACCACAAAATATGCTTGAAATTTTTCGTTAAAAACTTTATAATGGTTTTTAGGGAAAATGCCGATAAAATATTGTAAGAAAGGAGCGATAAAATGATTAATTCTAAAATGTATGATTACATAAACGTACTTGAAAAGGCATCAGATGCGACATGGACAAGATATAACGTTATAGCAAACAATATAGCAAATAATGATACTCCAAATTATAAAAGAAAAGATGTAAGCTTTGAAAGTTATTTATTAGAGGAGCTTACAAGTGGAAGTACGAGGTCATTAAGACAAAAGGTTTCAGATGTAGACTTGAGTAATATAGGGGCTACAACATACACAGATATGTCATCGCTTTCTTACAGATTGGATGGAAATAATGTTGATATTGATACAGAGAATGTAGAACTAGCATCAGCTCAAATCAAATATAGTACATTAATTGATTCGATGACTTATGAGTTTAATATGATAAAGGCAGCGTTGTCAAAGCAATAAAAGGAGAGAGGTGTAAATTATGGGATTATTTACAGCATTTGATATATGTGCAACAGGAATGACGGCACAAAGATTGAGATCAGATATAATATCGCAGAACCTAGCAAATGTAAATTCAACAAGTTCTAGTGAAGGCGGAGCATACAGAAGAAAAACAGTTGTATTTGCGGAGAAAAACTCTACAGCATTTAGTAATCTTTTGCTTGCGGCTAAAGGAACTACCGGTACAGGCGTAAAGGTTACAAAGATAGTGGAAGATTATGAAACAGAAATGAATATGGTTTATGATCCGGCACATCCGGATGCAAATGAGGATGGATATGTTGTATATCCAAATGTAAATGTAGTTACAGAAATGACTAACTTAATAGATGCTTCAAGATCATATGAAGCAAATGTTACTGCTTTTAATGCAGCTAAGTCGATGGCGATGAAAGGCTTGGAAGTAGGAAAATAAATATTATCTAAGATTTATTTAATGAGGAGGACTAAAAGATGGCTGATATAAGTGGACTTTCAGGAACAGCACTTAATTTTTACACACAAGCGCTTAATAAGGTCACAAAAGGAGATTCATCAACAACGTCATCAGTTAATAATAATGGTTCATTTGAGCAATTATTTAATTCAGCAATGAACATGATTAACGAAACAGATTCCCTTGCAGCAGATGCAGAATCAGCCGCTATGGATTTTGCTTTAGGAAATACAGATAGTACACATGAGTTGACTGTAGCACAGCAGAAAGCATATCTTTCATTGCAGTACACAGTTGCCGTGAAAAATGGAATACTGGATGCATATAAAGAAATTATGAATATTCAGATTTAACGTTTAGGTGAGGTAACTATGAATGAGAGGTTAAAAGATGTCCAAGAAAGAGTCTTGACATTTTGGAATAAATACGATAAAAAGAGAAAAGTCCAGTTAGTAAGTGTAACAGCAGCTATTATAGTTATGCTTATTATACTGGCTATTGTTGTTTCGAAACCTACATATGAAACATTGATAGAATGTACTGATACAACACAGGCAGCATCTATAACAGATGTTCTTACATCAAACACAATAGCATATACAACAGAAAATACAGGGCTGACCATAAAGGTAGAAGAAAAAGATTTGGTAACGGCTACATATCTTATAGCACAATCAGGCTATACAGCTAAGGGTTATTCTATGGATGATTATGTTAGTGATGTGGGTTTTAGTACCACAACAGCTGATAGGCAGAGATTGTATCAAAAATATCTTGAAGACAAATTAAGGATTACACTTGAATCATTTGATTATGTCCAAAGTGCATTTGTTGCATTTAGTTTACCTGTTGAAAGTTATACTTTTTTGAAAAATGAAGATACATTTGTTGCAGTTAAACTTACTCTGGCAAAGGATATGCCGGCCGGAGCAGGAAAAAGTATGGCGAAATATATTGCTACATCAGTAGGAAATGAAACGACTAAAAATATTTCGATTATAGATTCAGCGGGAAATACACTTTTTGTAAGCGAGGAATACGAGAGCTCAGATTCAATGTCTGCATCTCAACAAGAAGCGATAAGAAACCTTTATAAGGATGAAGTTGTATCAAATGTAACTAGATTGTTTTCAAACTATAATTTATTTAACAGTGTTTTAGTATCTCCGGCACTTAAAGTTTCATTTGATATAGTAGATGAAGTAGATACTGAGTTTAGAAATCCTGATAAAGTTAAGTATAATGATTATCTTTATGAAAGTGAAGGCACAAGTGGCAGCGGTGGAATTCCTGGAACTGATTCAAATGATGACACCGCAGATTATATGCTTCAAACAACTGATGGTTCAGAAACATCAATAAGAGTTTTAAAAAATGAATATGCTGTAAGTTCAACTATTACACATAGGACAGGTGAAAGAGGAACTTGGAACAAAGAAGAATCACAACTTGCAGTAGTACTTAATAAATATGTAGTTTATGATCAAGAAGTTTTAGAAGCAAATGGAGAATTAAGTGATGTTACATGGGAACAGTATAAGAGTGTAAATGGTGCTACAAAAGAAGCAGAAGTAGATGAAAACATTAGAGAAATGATAGCTTTTGGTACAGGTATTCCATTAGAGAATATAAGAGTACAGGCATATTCAATTCCGGTTTTCAATGACTATGTAAGTGATACTGATTTTACTACAGATATTTTACCTATTATTATAGCAGTAATAATACTTGCATTATTAGGATTTATTGTATGGAGAAGCTTACGTCCTGTACAGATTACAGAACTTGAACCAGAGTTATCTGTAGAAGAGTTACTTAATGCAACAAGAGAAAAACAACAGGTTGAAGAAATTGATTTGGATGAAAAATCAGAAGTTAGGAAAGCTATTGAGAAGTTTGTTGACGAGAACCCAGAAGCAGTTGCACTGTTAATGCGTAACTGGCTGAATGATGATTGGGATTAAAAGGACAGAGGTGTATTAGATATGGCATATAAACCAGGAATTTCGAATGAAGGCTTATCCGGAATTACAAAATCAGCGGTGCTTCTCATTGCGTTAGGACCGGAAAAATCATCAAAGATATTTAAACATTTAAAGGAAGAAGAGATAGAACAGCTTACACTTGAAATTGCAAATACAAGAAGTGTATCACCACAGACGAAAGAAGATGTAATGAGTGAGTTTTATCAAGTTTGTCTTGCGCAGCAATATATTGCCGAGGGTGGTATTGGGTATGCGAAGGATCTTCTTGAAAAAGCATTGGGTGTTGAGAAAGCAAAAGACGTTATTAGTAAGCTGACAGCATCATTACAAGTAAGGCCGTTTGAGTTTATTAGAAAGACTGATCCATCACAATTACTTAACTTTATACATGACGAGCATCCACAGACAATAGCGCTTATACTTGCATACTTACCATCTGGGCAGGCGTCGTCAATAGTATCAGCTTTGCCACTTGAAAAGCAGGCAGAGGTTGCAAAGAGAATAGCAAAAATGGATAGAACTTCACCGGATGTAATCAAGGAAGTAGAAAGAGTTCTTGAACGAAAGTTATCATCACTTGTAAATCAAGTTTACACAATTGTTGGCGGTGTAGATGCTATCGTAGATATCCTCAATACAGTTGATAGAGGAACTGAAAAACATATTATGGAAAACTTGGAGATTGAAGAGCCAGAACTTGCAGATGAAATCAGGCGTAAGATGTTTGTATTCGAAGATATTCTTGCACTTGATGATAAGACGATTCAAAGAGTATTACGAGATGTTCAAAACGATGATCTTGCTATTGCTCTTAAAGGATCAAATGAAGAAGTTCAAACTGTTATATTTAACAATCTCTCAAAACGTCTTGCTGCAATGATTAAAGAGGATATGGATTTCATGGGTCCTGTTCGTATGAAGGATGTTGAAGAAGCACAGCAGAAGATTGTTAATATCATAAGGAAGCTTGAAGATACTGGTGAAATTATTATTTCACGTGGTGGAGGTGATGAGTTAGTTGTCTAATTTATTAAAATCACTTACTATTTCATATAATGAAAGCGAAAGAAGAGTAATAGATTCAAATGAAGCTGTTTCGATGCGATTGTCAGAGATAAGAGAGCGATTGCAAAAAGAAAATCAAGCAGAGGAAATAGATGGTTTCTCATTGGGACTGAATCCTGAATATGTTCAGGATTTATTGGAAGATGAAGATGGTGAAAGTAATGAATACTTGGAAAATTCTGTTGATAATGAAGAAATGGCTAGAAGTCAGGAAGCTTTTTTACAGGACACCAAGGAACAGGCTAATCTAATAATTGAACAAGCCCAAAAAGAGGCTGAAGAAATACTGGAACAAGCTCGAATTGAAGCTGAACAAATTATGACTAGAGCAAGAGAAGAAGGCTATTCAAGTGGAGTTGCACAAATTGAAGTGCAAGTTCAAAAGGAAATTGCTTTAGAAAAGGAAAAACTTGAGCATGCAAGAGCAGAGCTTGAAGCA
>JAVBUL010000106.1:0-3782 GCA_031555415.1 Lachnospiraceae bacterium
AAGCTCGCCAAATTCATCTCTTCGGTTTATATTTACCCTTTTATCATATGCTCCATCTGCTATTTCTCTTGTTATCACATTTAGTTCATTGATTGGACGCGTCATCCGTTTAAGAAGAACAAAAATAGAAATGCCAAGCAAAGTACAAATAATTACATTTACAACAACAAAAACCTTACTTATATTGGTGCGGTAATCGTCAAGCTGTGTAATATTTCGGGAATATACAAATTTCAAATTCGTGTATTCTGGTATATCGGACGCTATAAATAAATATCTTTCGGTATCAAACTTCTGATTAAGTATATTTTTGTCATCGCTGTTTTCCATAACTAAAAGACTTTGATTAAAATCCTGAGTATTAGAATATACTAAATAGTCATTATTATATAATGCAAGAAAAACCCCTTGATTTTTATAATAATCAGCAAGCGGCTGTATAATAGCAATCAAGCGATCATTATCATTTAAAACATCTTTAAAAACATTTTTTGCATTTGTTATGTTACTTTCTATGGAAGATAAAATCACACTATGTTCGCGAATGCCATTATCTATCTCTCTTTGCCTGCTAAAATCATATGAGTATGAGATAATAACAAAAACTCCTATATCAAAAACAACAACAAAAATGATAAGAGTGCTAAGAAATATCTTTTGCCAAAATTTCACACCGGCACCTCCAAACGATATCCAATTTTATACACTGTCTTAATATGATTTTGTAGTTTCAACTTTTTTCTCAGCTTTGTAATGTGAACATCAACTGTACGGGTATCGCCAAAATAATCATATCCCCATACCAAGTCAAGAAGTTTTTCACGAGATAATGCCAAATTGCAATTTTTAATCAATACTTCCAACAATTCAAATTCTTTTTTAGTTAAATCTACAGGTGTTTCACTGACTGTTACAGTATGTTCATCCAAATGAACAATTGTATTTTCAATTGCAAACACCCTTTGTCTTGGTTTAGTACGACGTAAAACCGCCTCTACACGTGCAAGCAATTCCATTGCTTCAAAAGGCTTAACAATATAGTCATCAGCACCTAGCTTTAACCCTTTGACTTTATCCAAAACACTATCTTTTGCCGTTAAAAAAATAACCGGAATACCCTTAAATATATTTTGTTCCATAAGCGTAAAGCCATCTTTATAAGGAATCATTATATCAAGCAAAACTAAATCTGGTTTCTCGTTTTCCAAGATAAGTGTCGCCTCATTACCGTCAAATGCTTGCCTACACTCGTATCCAACCAATTTCAAATTCATTACAACTAAATCATTAATCTCCTTTTCATCTTCAATAATTAAAATTTTTTCCATAATACACCAACTTTCTAATATAGTATAACATAGACTTGTTAGAGAGTTATGAAATTTTAAAAATCAAACTGTAGTCTACATCAATACAAACTTAGATTTCACTCTTCTTTCCAAATTTTTTATGGATATCATTGTTAAACTTTATACGCCAGTTTTCTGTGTATGTCTCAGCATTACGCAAAAGCTCATCACAGAACTCAGCTACATCATCACCGGTAACATCTAAAACATGTTTTCCATTTGACGCACCAGATTCAAACAGTTCAATTAAATCATAATGAATCTTCAACATATCATAACCGCTCCCTGCTGCAAACATCCACATATGCTCCTGAATTTTCTTAAATACATATTGATAATCTTCTGGTAGTGCATCTACCCTTGCCATATGTTTTTTATACTCTCGTTTGCTTTCTATTATTTTTTTTATATTGAAATAATCATTGAAAAAATTAGCCATTTAATTCTTCCTCCTTTAATTGATTTATTTTTGATGCAACAAACTCCCACTTTTCCCAGAACTTTTGTAATTCCTCACGCCCTAAATCATTCAGCGAAAAAAACTTACGTGGTGGTCCCATATCAGAAGGCTTTTTGGTTATCTCTACCAGTTTATTCCTTTCAAGCCTAACAAGTATTGTGTACACTGTTCCTTCTACCACATCCGTAAATCCCAAAGCATTCAGCTTACGTGTAATATCGTAGCCCTATGTTTCTCCTCGACTAATTATTTCAAGAACACACCCCTCTAAAACACCTTTTAGCATCTCAGTTATATTTTCCATCATTAAGCACCTCCTCTACTATGTATTACTTGTATTAAGTATTACTTACCACTACTATATTGTAACACTAAGTAGTTGTAGTGTCAATATTAAATTTTATAAATAACCTTTTTGGGTGCAATTTATCCTTTCTTATGATAAAATAATCTATATATTTTTATAATAGGGAGGAACTTATAAATATGAACACAAAAAACAAAACTAGTCTTTTTAAACCCATGTCGATAGTAGTTATTCTTTTATCTTCACTTTTTATATTAAATCAATTATACTCTATGATAAGAACGATACTATTTTTTACAAATGAATCTCGTATAAGTTATGATGCATCTTTTTTTCTTACAAATGCAATAATAGGTATTGTTATTAGTACACCCTTTATTGTTATTTTATTTTCAATAATTAAAAGTAAACGTTCTGTTGCTTTATTTACCTTTGCTATATTTAACATAGTTCTTGCTACTTCATTATTAACATCAATGTTTAAAGATGATTTTTACATTACTGATGCATTTTATTTTACAGTTTTTTTAATTAATGCTATTATTTTTATTTTAGCTGCGACTAGAAAAGTGAAAATGAATGTTGCCCTTTCTGTCAGCATTATATCGCAGTTGCTATACATAATAATCTCATTTTTATTCATATACACCAATCTAACAAATATATTTCTATTATTTTTTTCTTCTGCATTAATTATTTGCTGTATGTACAATGATGATAAAGAAACTTTAAAATCCTCTTTAAACTTGCAAAATAGTCATTTTATACAATTTGAGCAAAAAAATATTGCTACATATGTACTTTTGTCAATTATAACTTTTGGATTATATGGAATTATATGGATGATTGATATTGTTCGTGATGTACATAAGTTACATCAAAATGAGGAGCCTGCTACATCCGAAGTATTATTAATGATATTTATTCCATTCTACACTTGTTACTGGATGTATAAAAATGGAACCCAGATGTATAAAGATTCTAATAGACTTGGAGGAAACATTTCAGATAACGGAGCCTTATATATGATACTTTCTTTATTTGGACTTACAATTGTTAACTATGCTTTAATTCAAAATAGTTTAAACAACTTTGAAATAGTAAAATCCCCAGAAAATAATTTTTATCATACAACACCACAAAACAACTCGTTTAATTATACACAACAATCGAATGAATCATTCGCTCCTACACAATCACTTAATGATTCTTCTATTTCCAATAAATTAATAGAACTACAAAAGATCAAAGATGCTAGTCTAATTACAAATGAAGAATATGAGATAAAAAGAAGTGAAATTCTATCAAGACTGTAAAATAGGAGGAATTAACATGATTAAGTCTATAACAAAAAGCGATTTACCTAATTGCCTTGAAATTTTTCACAAAGGGTATGAAACTGTAGCTATAGAATTTGGATTAACTGAAGAAAATTGCCCTGATAGAGGAAGATCAAGTCTGCCACTAGATAAACTAATTGCTGAATACGAGAACGGAACTATGATGTTCGGTTATTATTTAGATGAAAATATTGTTGGCTTTCTTGGTATGAAATTACAGCAAAATGGCGTTGTTAAACTTGATGATCTTATTATTTTACCAGAATACAGACAATATGGTTATGGTAAGGAGCTTTTAGATTACTGTAAATTGCAATCCAGAAAAT
>JAVBUL010000262.1:0-23643 GCA_031555415.1 Lachnospiraceae bacterium
TCTATTTATATAAATAAAAATACCGAAAGAGGGAAAATATTATGAGAAAGAGACTTTTTCTTGTTGTAGCAACATCAATGATACTTTTATTATGTGCTTGTTCATCAGATGATGCAGAAAATGCTACAACCAAAAACAACACAAAAATAGAAAACAATACTACTACCGGGAGCGAAACTAAAGAATCAACATTATCCGACTTAGCTGATTATTTACTTGATAAGGGTGTTGTTACTGGTTCATCAACAAGCACGGCCGCTGATTTAATTAGTGCAGAAGCAGGTTTTAAGTATGTTGATTCAAGTGTTGAAGTTTATGAGTATGACACAAATTCAGATGCTTACAAAACACTTGTTGAAACTAACCAAGTTGAGTTACAAGGGTTTAACATGACTCTTAAAGCCACAGCCATCAAGGGAAAGTATGTACTTTTTTGTGAAGATGCAGCAAATAAAGCAGACATTATTTCTGCTTTCAACGATTTTGAATAATTTATAACTTAAATCTTGGAGCCTTGGGAAAAGGCTCCTTTTTTATAGATTACATTTTGACACTTATTACACTTCATTGTATAATGAGTTTAACTAACTTAGGAGAGAACCTATGGAATTTAATGAAGAATTAAAAGCACTTAAAAATCGAGTATTAAAATCAGATGTTTCAAATGAAGATAAAGCTACATATAGTGAAGCTGTTTTCGAGTCAATAAAACACATTAATAAATATGGTCAGGAATATTTGCATGCAAGAGAACTGCAAATTGTTTTAGAATACTCAAGATGGGAGAATTTCTCAAATTCAATTGATAAAGCAAAAGATGCATGTACGAATAGTAAAAATGTGCTAGATGACCATTTTCGTGACGTCACAAAAATGGTTGAGATTGGTTCTGGTGCTCATAGAACAATTGATGACATAGAGCTTTCAAGATACGCTTGTTATCTTATTGTAATGAATGGTGATGTAAGGAAAGAAATAATTGCATTAGGACAAACCTATTTTGCTGTTAAAACGATACAACAAGAACTTATTGACGATTATGAGAACCTAGACGAAAACCAAAAGAGACTTGCTATTCGTAACGAAATGAAACTACATAATAAATCATTAGCCGAAGCTGATTGGCGCAATAATTATCATTAGTGCACTTATTCTATTATTACTTAAGTCATATTGCTTATTTAATGATATTACTGATATAAATAATGCTAATGAACTTGTAAATACAGAAAAGGAATCTTTTATAAAATCCATAAAGGGAGCTACCGCTTCAAGATTTTTAATCTTTAAAGTGACAGCCCCACACTTCTAACAAGTTACTTTGTAGCAATAAATTTAATTGCTTTACCCCATACATCAGGAGAAAAATTTATTTCCATTTCTTTCCAATCAATAGATACTTCATAAGCAATATATCCATTCATCTTTTTCCCAGCAGCAACAGTACCATCAAGTGTCTTACTCTTTACTGTGGCACCCTGAAAAGATTGGTTTATGCTATAACTATCACAATATGCTTCAAAAGACAACATTGAGCTAACAGTAATATCACTGTTTGAATTATTCTCAATATTAAATTCACATAGAAGAAAAACTTTACCATCACCAGGTTTAATGTATTGGCTTCCTTGTGATTCCTCAATTGAAACAAGGGTGGCTCTTACATTCTTTAACTCAACAGTTTCACCAACTTTAAATGAATCTTGCGAAGTGTTATTATTAGCATTATTGTTGGTATTCGAATCAACCTTTTTTGGTTCATCACTTAACTGGCTAGCTACAGTGGCAATAACTATTATGGCAAAAATAATAATTATTACACCCAAAATAGACCCTTGTTTTCTCCTACAGTTAGGACATACCTTTGCTTTGTAAGGGATATCTGTCTTACAATGTTTACATTTTTTTGTTAATTCATTTTTTTCATCTGTCATTTTTTCTCCTCTTTTCTCTTTTCCTTTTTTTATATAAATAGAATGCTCTATTGTATATCAACTTTTTAGTCATCATCGCTGTCATTTTCATGTGAAGAATTTAATGGGCATGTACTATCCTCTAAATATTTAGGAATGTATGTCAATTCTTCAATTCGTTTTATGGCCTCATTCTTACCTAACTCATTTAGTGAGTTAAAATAATGTAGTATCATCTCCGTGTGTTTATCATTTGCAGAATGGTAAATATTTGTATCATCATTGAAAATATTTTTTTCACATTTAGTTCTTCCGTATAGAAAATCAATATCAATATCAAAAAAACTTGAAAGTTTTTTATACATATTGGTTGAAGGTTGTCTTTTACCTGTTTCCCACATTGCCACAGTGATTGGGGAAACGTCTAGCTTATCAGCAAGTTGTATCTGGTTTAAATTTTTTTCATTTCTTAAATCAACAATAATATCCTTGAAATTTTTATTAGTATTATTTATTTTATCAGATGGGCTAATAGTTTGTTTAACATCAATTAGTTTTAATAATTGGTCAACTTCTATATTCATGCCAAGAGCAACTTTGCTCAGTGATTCAAGTGTTGGGGCAATAGGTTTGCCATTACGAGGATTAACATTACTTTCTAGCATAGAAATATAACCTTTGCTTAGTAAACATCTTTTAGCAAAATCATCCATACTAAGATTACTTTTTTGTCTGTATTGCTTTATTACATCGCCTATAGTCACTAAATCACCTACCTTATGTTGTTTAATATATTGTACAATATTCATATATAAAAGTCAACTTTTTGTTCAACATACTTGACAAAAAAATATTATTGCATTACCTACAAGATGACTACAGCAACTGTTATAATTTATATAATATTAATGGAATTGGCAATTATTACAACTAGTGTGTAATCTGCTATACGTGTTATATTTATATTATAAAATGTTTCGGAGGAATCTATCATGAGAAAAAAAATACTAAAAAGAATTTTAGTAGGTGTATTAACAATGTCCATATTTATAAGTTCAATGCCTTTTAGGCAGGGACTCACAGTTTATGGTGCGGCAACAGATGTAAGTCATATAACCGATTGGATTCGCGTATATGCTAACAATGAGCAGAATGATTATTTACAAGACCAACAGACGGGAAGTGGTTCAGTATCACAGGATATAGTTGGTAATACAACGTATCCATCAACCTATATGTGTTTTACCGATGATGAAATTGCATTTAGAATCAGAGTTAGTAATATTGACGGAACTAGCCCATATCAGTTTAAAAATTTTACATTTGTAGGTATTGATGCAGATGTAAATGGAAGTATTGATTTCTTTTTGGGAATGTATAATCCGACAGGAAACAATGGAAGACTTGGTATATATAGTTCCAATACAGGATATACCAATATGAGTCCAAGCACAACCGGAATATCAGGAAAGCCACTTATGGCATTTAAGCCGGTAGCAGATGTAAACTATTACATAACACAAGCAGATAGTAATTTTAATAGTTCACCCGACTATTTTCTATCTTTTAAGTTTTCTGTGGCGGATATTAAAGCAGCATTAGCAGGAACACCATACAGTGATTTTAATAAATCTACCCCGTTTCGTTTTATTACAGGTACAGCAGCGCAAGATAATTCATTTAATCAGGATATTAATGGTATGGATAGAAGTGCTTGGTCATCGGGTGCAACATGGGAATCATTGAATATATTTTCAGATATTGTATCAGCGGACGGAACAGCAAATACCACTTACTGTACTGTAAGATTTGATAAAAATACGGGTGATAGTGAAGCAAGTCCGAGTGTAAAACTAATGGAAATAGGTGAAGAACTTGAAAGTCTTCCAACGACGAATCCTACAAAAAGAGGAATGTTTTTTCAAGAATGGAATACTAAGCCGGATGGTTCAGGAGAAAAGGTTACAGAAAAAACTGTAATAAATGAAGATACTATATTTTATGCAATTTGGAGTGATAAACGGGTTTATACAGTTACATTTAGCACAGGAAGCGGTGCATTTCCAGATGCTACAACAACTATAACAGTTCCAACTATAGATGGTGAAGTAGGAGAAAATATGCCAGAAAATCCGATTGCAAGTAAAAATTTTTTAGGATGGAATACATTATCAAGCGGAAGCGGGACTTGGTTTAACTCAACTACAATTGTTAGCCAAAATATTACGGTATATGCTCAATATACAAATGGTTCTAAAGCTGCAATTTTTTATGATAATTATTCAAAACCGGATGGTGGTGACGAGATAGACAGAATCTATGCTCCAGGTGGAAGTAATAACTTTGGAGGTGTGTTGCCTGTTATAAATAGAACGGGATATACATTTGATGGATGGTTTTTAAATGATAAGACATGTTCAGGAACGGCAGTTTCTACTCTCGCAAGTGAAGGAAATTATTATGCAAAATGGGCTACAGCACAATATTCATTATTATTTAATGAGAATGCTAATTTAGATACGGTTAATGGTATGCCAAGTTCAACAAACATTACTGACGGTTATTTCGGTGATGGGTATTCAGAACCGACAAGAGAGGGATATAAATTTATTGAATGGAATAGAAATCCGTTAGGTGATGGCGAAGCTATGTACCCTTCTTCTGTAATTTCAGCAGCAACTACCGTATATGCAATTTGGGAAAAAGTTACAAAGGTTACATTTGACTCAAATGGAGGTGAGGAAGCTGATCAAACTATCAATGCAACAAGTGAGAAACTTGATTTTTTCCCACAGCCACCTTCAAAAGTAAACTATACATTCTTAGGTTGGAGTGAAACAAATACAAATGATGCAAATACAATTATCGAATTAGTATCAGAAGATTTTGATGCAGATAAAAGACTTTACGCGGTATGGAGTCCAATTTATAAGGTTACATTCGATGGAAATACAGGTGGTTGGGTGGTACCTACAACAGCTACGCAGATTCCTAACATTCCTACAGCATATGGAAGTGTACTTTATTTTCCGGATGAACCAATTAGAACAGGATATGAATTTATAGGCTGGAAAGACTCAAGCAGTTCATCAGGAAATGATTTTACCATGAGTACAAATATTTCAAACAATATGACAGTTTATGCGCAATGGAAGGTTGTAGAAAATGGTGTTACTTCTTATACAATAACATCAACATCAGGGGCAAATGGTTCGATATCTCCTAGTGGATTAGCAAGTGTAACAAGCGGTAGTTCAAAAAGCTATACATTTACACCAAATACAGGGTATAAAGTATCTTCTATTATAATCGATAAAGATACATTAAATCAAAAAAATTTAACTTCAAGCGAAATAGCAGAAGCAGTTACAAATGGTTATACATTTGTCGATGTTAAGGCAAATCATACTATAGAGGTTGCATTCGAGATAAAAAAATATGATGTGACACATACAGTTACTTCAAATATTCTTTATTCAGGAGGAAGTACATCAACACATGGTATGACATATACGGATACACTTACAGCAAAAACAGGGTATCTGTTGCCTACTAATATTACAGTAAAAGTAGGCGGAGTTATTTTAACAGCAGGAACGGATTATACTTATAGTAAAGATACAGGAACTATTACTATAAATGGTAATAAAGTAACAGGAGCAATAGAAATTATTGCAACTCCGATTCTAAAGACATTTGGTGTTACAGATGAAGTGCAAGATGGTACTTTTACAGGAAATATTGCAACATATGGAACAGATTATAATACTACAGTTATTCCGGATTCAGGTCATCAATTACCGACTTCGATTGTAATAACCGTAGGAGGAACTGTCTTAACAGAAGGTTTTACATACAACAGTACAACAGGTGCAGTACATATTGATGGTTCTAAAATAATAGGACCGGTTGTGATTACTGCATCAGTAGAGCAACCTGTAATCTATACTGTAACTAATGATATTACAAATGGAGTTTATATTGGAGGGAATACAGCAACAAATGGAATAGAGTATTACGCAGAGATTACAGTAGGACAAGCTTATAAGCTACCTGAATCTATAACTGTAAAGGTAAATGGCGCTATTTTAACAGTAGGAACAGATTATACTTATAGTAGTAGTACAGGGGAACTCGTCTTATATGCTAGTAAGGTAACCGGTAATATAGAAATTATTGCTATTGCAGAGCTAAAAACATTTAATGTAGGTGTTAATATAGATGATTCTGCACTTATCGGAGATGCAGCAGTTTATGGTATGGATTATAATACGTTACTTGTAGTTGAAGACGGATATATGCTTCCTGATACAATTACTATAATGATAGGCGGAAAAATTCTTATAGATGGTTATACCTATAATAAACTTACAGGTGAAATATACATTAATGGCTCAAAAATAACCGGACCAGTACAAATTATTGCACAAAAAGTAATTAAAGTTGTTGAAGATAAAATTATTGAGGACGATGTTATTGAACCGCCTAAAACAGGTGATGAGTCAAAGCTTATACTTAGACTTAGTATTGTTGCATTAAGTGGAATTGGAGTGCTATATTTAAGAAGAAAAAAGAAATTTTCAAGTAAATAGTGATATTATTGTAAGCGTCAACGTTGGTTGGCGCTTATTATATAAAAATCATAATATTTTTTAAAGAGTTTACATTGACAATCAGAAGGAAAGAGTATATTATTTTAATAGGCAATATATTGCATAATTAAAGAGGTAAATATGACAGCAGAAGAAGTAGTATTACTAATGGACAGAAAACATGCACTATTTGGTTTGTTTTTTGCATTTCATAATAGGCTTCAAGCAGCAGGTGATGCTTTTTACGAGGAAATTACATGCAAACAATTTTTTTTACTAGCATGTATGAACCTCTACCCAGATGATGCGCCTACATCAAATGAGCTTGCAAAGACAATGGGATGTTCAAGACAAAGTGTAAAAGAAATACTCAATAGTCTAGAGGGAAAAGGATTTATTAAGTTATGCGTAGATAAAAACGATAAAAGAAAGCGGAGAATTTATCTGACAGAAAAAGCATTGCATTTATCAGAAATTTATCATGATAAAGAGAATGCTTTTATGGAACACTTATTCAAAGGAGTAAAAGAGGAAGAAATCAACATTGTCTATAAAATACTTTCTCACATTGAAAATAATCTTAAGGAAATGAAAAAGGAGACGTAGTGTGAAAGAACAATAAAATTAAAGAAAGGAAGCCCATATATCAATTCTTTCACATTCTTATTTGGGCAGTTTCGCAAACAAGTTTGCGAAATGCATGGGTATTAAAATGAAAACAATTATAATTTATAATTCTAAAACAGGATTTACAAAACGTTATGCAGAGTGGATTTCAGAAGCTCTGGGCTCGGAGTGTGTGGAACTAAGAGAAGCAAAAAAGCAATCTTTTGATGATTACGATGCAATTATTTTTGGCGGCTGGACTTGTGCTGGTGGAATAAGTAAAATAAAATGGTTTAAGTCTAATATGAAAAGATGGGACGGTAAGAAGTTAATTGTATATTGTGTTGGCGGAAGTCCTATGGAAAGTCCAGAAGTTCCAAAAGCACTTAGAAATAATTTCAGCGAAGAAGAGTGGGGAAAAGTGAATGCGTTTTATTGCCCAGGTGGATTTAACTATGAAAAGATGTCTGCTAAGTCAAAGTTTATGATGAAGATGTTTTTAAAAGTATTGAGCGCAAAGAAAGAAAAGACAGAGGAAGACAAAATCATGATTGAAATGATTTCTCATTCTTATGATATAGCTGATAAAAAGTATATAGAGCCTATCATTGCTTGTGCTGGAGGTAGTAAGTTTGAGACAAAATAGGCGGTATTTGTGTTGGTGTGATAAAAAAATATAGGAGGGCTAAAACCAATGAGTATATGGCTACCAAGTCGGTAAAATATCTATGAAAGAGCAAACCGTTATATTTAACAAGATTAATTGATATTATTCGCGCGCTTAAGTTCCCAAGTGGCAATTTCTTTATATGGGTTACATTCAGCTAAAAATAATTTTTCAGCTCGCCCTCCAAATGGAGTAAACATACTTGTCGCTGTGCCTAAAGAAATCATTAACTCTTCTTTTGTTAATCTCACAGCGATAGCAGTGTGGGGAACCCATTGGTTTGCCAAATAATGACCTTCATCACCGGGAATAGTTATATTTTGTATAAGGTTATTGATTTCTATATTTAGGTTGTGGAGATATTCTGTAAAAGTTGGTGCAGCAAACAATACTCGTGGAACAAAAGTTATGGGGTGGAATATTAGTATCAACCATGTAGGTATTGCCAGTCTTATTAGCGACTTCTCCTATTAACCACAATTGTGCCAAATATAATATTTTCTATCCTTCATAGAGATTTCAAAAGGACTGTCTTCATCCATTTTAAGCTTCTTTCTTAAATTACATATATGGACATTAACCGTACGGACATCCTCATTATTAGGCATTCCCCAAAGGGCAGAATAAAGCTCAGAAGCAGTAAACTCCTGTTCAGCGTTTTTAACTAGATAGAGTAGGAGTGAAAACTCTTTTGGCTTAAGAAATATAGCTTCTCCGTTTAAATATGCAATGCGTTGAAGCCAGTCAAGTACAAGCGGACCAAACTCCATTCTGTCGGGTATATTTCTTTTATCTATTTCTACACGTCTAAGAAGTGCAGCACATCTAGCAGCAAGCTCATCTAAACGATATGGTTTGGTTAAATAATCATCACCACCTATTTTTAGACCTTCAACAATATTATCTTTTTGGTTAAGGCATGAAAGAAATAAAATAGGAGTAGTTAGATAGCTACGAATATCCTTGCAAAAATCTAAACCGGAACCTTCTTCGAACATAATATCAAGTACAATTAAATCGGGTTTTTCTGCTAGTTTTTCATAAGCCTCTTCTATACTTTCAGCAGTTATAACATTATAACCATTCATTTCTAAATACTCTTGATTAGTCAGGAGTATATCTGTTTCATCTTCTACAAGTAATATATTTTGTCGCATTTAATTCACCTCATTATTTATAGGAAGAGTACAAATAAATATAGTACCCTTGTTTTCTTCACTTTGAACGTTTATAGTACCCTTGTGGGCTTCAATAATTGATTTACATATAAAAAGTCCAAGACCGGTTCCTGTTGAATGTCTATCATTTTTATTATTTGTATAAAAACGCTCAAACAAATGTGCAATCTGGTTTTGGTTCATGCCCACTCCTGTGTCTTGTACATAAATTTCTATGTCACATTTATTAGCAGAAAGTCGAGCACCAATTGTAATAACTCCATGTTTAGTTGAGCGTATAGCATTTGCAATTAGGTTCACAATCACTTGAATAATGCGGTCTTCATCAACATAGATTTGAGGTAGATTATCCTCAATCATGGTTTCGATTTTATTATGGTTTTTGTTTAGTGCAGGAAAATAAATATTAATGGTTTTGGTTATAATTTCACTTAAATCTTTTCTTGCAAAATTCCATTTCATTTCAGAATCTTCAATGTGAGCCATATCTAAAAGCTGTGAAACCATAAGAGATAATCTTTCAGTCTCGGAAGTAACCAGTTTCATATTTCGAATAATATAGTCGTCTTTTACTTCACCCTTTTCAACATGAAGTCTTGAAAGCTCAGTATAGTTACCAATGACAGTTAAAGGTGTTTTTAATTCATGAGAAATGTTTCCTAAAAACTCAGTTTTTATTCTGTTAGTTCTATCAAGCATATTGTTTTCAAGTTCAAGGCGTTGCATAGCATCTTTGGCTTCATTTATATCACGCTGAGTGCGGAAAAACAACGCCAGCATTTGAATGAAGATACAACACATTAATCCAGTACCGGCACCATTACCACCGAAAATTCCACGTATTATAGGTCCTTGATAAAAAAGTATATCCTCAATCGTACCATAAAAGAAAACGGCTAAGCCTGCAATTAGTATATATTGTTCAATAGAATAACGTCGTATTGTCCAAATTACCCTAATGACGATATATAAAATACCTATAAATAAACCTATTTGATAATATTTCAATAATCCTGTAAAGAAGATTGGACGAGTAAATAAAACTATAAATGCATAAAGCATATTCCAAGCAGACATGATAATTAAAAAATTTTTATGGAGTAGATTACTAAAAAAGCTGTTTAAAAACAGTATTAATAATGTGCATATTAAGCATAAAGACAAGTATTCTGCTCTATATAGGACAAACCAAGATGCATTAGAAAACAGTGAAGACCATATTTTAATACCGGTTAAGCCTTCTCGCATAGCGAACATTAGGGCAAGTAATGAAAAATATAAGTTTGTACGAGTCTTGGGATAAAACATAAAATATCCTAAATGAATTAAGAATATGGTAAAGAAAATTACTATCCTTAAAATAGAATCAAACTGTATCTTCATAATATGTGATTTAACTGTTTCAGGCAATCCTATGTTAATCCGATGGCCAGATGATTCAGTGTGATAATAATTTGCACTTTGCTCAATTATCTCGATTTTTCCGTCAATCGGGTATACACTGTAATAACAAAACTTTGTTTTAGGAGTAGTATTATCATAATTATCTCCAACTATCCCGATTTCATCTAAGAATTCACCGTTTACATATATTTTAGAGCAAAAATCAGTACTTGTAAGAAAAATCATATACTCTCTATCTTCAGGCACAATTATTTGAATTCTAGTTGTTAAACTAGGTATATCTGGTGATGATGGATAAATAGTACCGGTTCTATTTTCAATTTGCCCAGGAGAAAGAAGTTCATTTGGGAAGCATTCTAACCCCGAACCCCTAAGAGCTATAGAATCATTAAAATCAAAGGATGATAAATCCATAATACCATTCTCCATATCAACAGTATGTATTGATATATGACTGTTTGACTTATTCAAAAAAGTAAAAGGTAATGAAACTATAAATATATATATTATTATAACAATAATTATTTTTTTCCTGTTACTGCTCATTTTATTCTCCTAGCTCTTAATATCAAATTAATTTAAGCATTAATCCATCCTCAGAAAAGATGGTATTTGAATGGATTGACTTTGCTAAATTAACAAAACGCGCTTTTTCGGTATCGTTCATTTTAAAGTTATGGTGATATGTTACAAGCATATCCGCATTTACATCACGAGTAAATTCTGCTGCTTGGCGCCAAGACGAATGACCCCAGCCATCCATATATTCTTCAACATCAAAGAAAGTATCAAAAATAACAATATTTGCTCCTGAAGCAAACTCCTGTAAAGCTTGTAAATCATTTTGCAAAGCTATCTCAATATCAGTTAAATAGCATATTGACTTTCCTCCGTAGTTAATTCTATAGCCGGTGCACCCATTTGGATGAGAAAGATTAATGGTATGGACTTCAATATCATTTCCAAAGTTAATTACGGATGGATTGACTATATCAAAAAAGCGTAAATCTGCTTTAAAACTCTCTAATCCAACAGGATAAAAAGGAGACTTAAAATATGAGTTTAATACCTCTTTAACCCCTTTGTTCTCAAAACAATGTCCGTATATATCAATATTATATTTAGGATTATGAATAAGATCCCAAAATAGTATACCCTCAATGTGGTCAACATGATAATGAGATAAAAAAAGTTTAATATCATTCTTTTCTAATAAATCAGTTTTTAAATTACATATTCCAGTACCGGCATCAAAAATAAAGTTATAACCGCCGACTTTAATTAAAACACTCAAGGTATTTGAAGATTTCTTCGACATATTCATAAGTGCACAAGAACCTGTTGTTCCTAAAAAATGTATTTCAAAACAATCTAAATTATTATTATTCATATTTCACCATACTTTCTTGTAAAGTTTTTAGTTCACGAAATCTAAATTGACTTTGTGCATAAAGCGTTGCATGAACTTTTTCTCCCAGAGTTAAATTTTTATGATACAAAGATCTTGCTTTAAAATATTCCCCTATTTCAACATAAATTTCCGCCATCATAATATTAATTTGAACAAGATTAAGATCAGTTATATCAGGTGTAGTCGAAATGTATTTACTATAATATTCTAAAGCTTCATTTGCCGCTTCTAGCTTTAACTCCTCTGCACCTAGATCCTTATATAGCCAATACAGACGAATCATAATTTTAGCATCTACTAACGCATTATTTTCTGTAATTTGATTACATAGCTTGGCTAAATAATAACTTTTTATTACATGGTCAATCGTTCTATTACTTGGCAATTCGCCGACTTTTTCAACATTCTCATCAAAACTTTTACTTTTTATATTTTTGTATATATCAGGATCGGTATTCTTATTAGCAGTAAGAAGGGTTGCAAAATTGCAATTTGGACAAACGCTAGTAGAATACCAAAGTAAATCAAAATTTTGATGATGCTGCCTAAAATCGTAATCATTTTTACTGGGGATAATCTTGCTATAGTTAGGTGATTCTACAATATACTCATGGTCACAAACCCAGCATTTCGTTGGTTTTTTATAAACATTTCTTGTATACATAGACGGAACCACTTTGTCAAAGTATGAATAATTTTTTGGAAGTAAACTTATCTTTTCCTTAAGCAACGAAGGTTCATCTTCAGTGCTTAATTGAGTGGTTTGAACATTTACCTTATTACTTCCATCCTGTAAAAGTTTTTCATTAGTAAGTCTTAAAATTTTAGACAAATTATGCATAAATTCATAAGCCTTTTGAGGGCCATATTCTATTAGTTTAACAATCATCTCATCATTAAGTGATTGGTATTTTTCTAGCTCCTCGATACTTTTACCTTGTTCCTTAAGCTTTGTGTAAGTTGCTTTATATCGGGATACCAGCGTTTGGAGTATTGAGGTTGTTATATGTGTGTTTTCAGCTAAAAAAGGTAGAAAATCCTTTTTGTTAATGCATAATGTTTTTGAATTATCTTCTGAAATAATGGAAGCACTTCGTGGCTGATTATCAATTAGTGACATTTCGCCAAAAAAGCTACCAGGGTTTATTTCCGAAACTTTTAATGGGAAGTCGGACATGGAATTAAGAAAAACTCCAAATTTACCTTGTAGGACAATATACATTTCTTCTCCGGTACTACCTTCAAAAAAAACGAATTCATTTGTGGCAAATTCTTTCAGTTTTCCATATTGTGCGATGCTCTTGTTTTCTGCCATTGTATCACCATTCCTCACATATTTTATCATATTTTGTATTATATCACAAAGTTTTTGCATTCTCCTCGATTAACAAAATTTAATGGAGTCGAGTTTGGGTGGTCGATTAACAAAATTTAAGCGTCAGAATGGTTGTACCATTGTTATGCGCATGTATAATATAAGTATATATAAGTATAACCAAATTCGTGAGGAGGCAGCATGTGAACAAAAAACGATTAATAACTATATTTAGTATAATTATAATAATAGGATTAGTATTATATTTTTTTGTTATAGATAAGGAACAGGAAATTCCTGAAATGTCAGGGGGAGCAGAAGCGGTACTTACGACAAAGGTGAAGGTTTTAAATGGAATGACAGGAGATGATAGCTTTGACAGTGAGCTATATTATCCTATGGGTATTGCATGTTCAAATAATTTAGTGATTGTGTGTGATATGATGAATGATAGAGTACAGATATTAGGCAATGAGGAGACGTGGCGAGTGGGAAAGGCCGGTATAGGAGGGGTATCCTATGTTGAGTCAGGTGGGCTTGTAGATGGTTATCTATCAAATGCAGAATTTAAAAAGCCCAGTGATGTAGCAATTGCACAAAATGGGGATATGATTATTTGTGACTCAGGAAATAATGTGATTAGAAAAATAACAAGTGAGTTCGTTGTGACTATTGCAGGCAATGGAAGTGCAGGCTATAAAGAGGGAAAAGAAGGAGAAGCAAAGTTTAATACGCCTCAATCGGTAGCGATTTCAAAAGACGGAACAATTTATGTTGCAGATACTATGAATCACTGTATTAGGATAATAGATGCAGATGGAAATGTAAGTTTGTTTGCTGGCGTGCCGGAAAAGTCAGGCTATATGGATGGTCAATTATCTCAAGCAATGTTTTATGAGCCTTGTGGATTGGATTTTGGTGAAGATGGAGCTCTTTATGTTGCCGATAGTGCAAATCAGTGTATTCGTAAAATAAAGGATAATATTGTAACAACAGTTTCTGGAAGCCCGGGAGAGGTAGATGGTGAAACCAGCTATCCTAAAGGTGGATATATAGACGGAAAACAGGCTAAATTCTTTTTTCCTAAAGATTTGGTGGTTATGGAAGATAATACAATTTATGTTGCCGATACGTTAAACCATGTCATACGTCAGATAAAGGATGGTGAAACAAAAACGGTATTAGGAAATGGAATAGCAGGTAAATATCATGTTAACCTAGAAAATATAAAGCTATCCAGACCAAACGGTATTACCTCAGATGGTAATAATTTATACATTACAGATACTGTAAATAACTCTGTTTTAGTGGTACCTATTACAGATAGACTTAAAAATGGAAGAAAGACCAGAGAACAGATGCTTGTTGAAACCGGTATATCAATAGACGAAAAGTATCCATATCAAGGTGATTTGCGTGTGTTTGTTAACGGTGAAAGAATAAGCTTTGATAGTGTGAAGGCATGGAATACCAGCGATAAGCTATACATTCCGATTAAGCAAGTATTTGAAGCAACGGGTGCAACTGTTAAGTTGGATAATAAAACGAAAGATTACACGATTTCAAAAGATGGGATAGATACGATATTGGGCCTTAATAAAAGCTATTTTCTATTAAAAGGAACAGCAGTTACTACATCAGAAGAGATTATGCGTTTATTTCCCTACACTTTTGAATGGTATCCGGAGTTTAGTGTTATAGCAATTGAAACGGAGGGAAGATAATGATTAAAAAGCTTATGATAATATTGCCATTTATATTGCTATTACTTTGTTCTTTAATGCTTTATGAGGATACCTTGCACTCGGTGGAAAATATTATTTATGATAATATATTGCAAAGTGAACGCTCTGTAAATACCAATATTATTATAGTAGGTATGGATGAACGAAGTATTGATGAAATAGGAACGTGGCCGTGGCCAAGAGTTTATGTTGCGGATACACTAAATAAGTTATTGGATTTAGGAGCGGCAGCAATAGGCGTCGATGTTTTATATGATACATTAGGAGCAAGTGAAGAATATGACCTAAAACTAATTGATGCAGTAGGCAAAAGCGACAAAGTTATCCTTGCATCAATGGGTGTTTTCTCGGGAGAAGCAGAGGAGTCTTTAGTTGCACAGGAGTATGTTATTCCTTTTGCTGAACTAAACGAAGTGGCAATTACAGGATTTATAAATGTATTTCCTGATAGCAGTGATGGAATTGTAAGAAAAGGAGTTACTGAATTCTTATATGGAGAAACAACAGTTTATTCATTTCCATTAGAGATTTACAAGGCGTATTGTAATTCTTTAGGGATAAGTGATGATTTACAAATTCCTACAAATAAATTTAATCAATATGTAATTGATTATGTTGCTCCGGCAAATAGCTATACAGAAGTTTCGCTTTGGGGTGTTTTACATGATGAGTATCCAGCAGAAATATTTAAGGATGCAATTATATTAATAGGACCATTTGCGGTGGGCATAGGTAATGACAGCTTCTATACACCGCTTGATCATAGTAATAAAACATATGGAATAGAAGTCCATGCCAACACAATTCAGAATCTATTGGAAAAAAACTTCAAAGAAGATATACCATGGTATTGGAACTTAGTCTCTCTTATGATTATATATTGCTTTAGTATATTATTTTTTGGAAAATTCAAACCTTTCTGGCGATTGATTTTTTCTATAGCAGTAATTATATTACAACTGGGTATAGCAAGAGTATTATATGACAAATATGATTTTGTAATTGCAAATACATATTCAATTGTTTTTATAGCATTAGCATATTTAGTAAATCTGGTATTAACATTATTACATACCCAACAAGAAAAAGCTCATATAAATGGATTGTTTGGACGTTTTGTATCTCCTGAGGTAGTGAAGGAAATAATAGCTGGGAATATCAGTATATCTCTTGGTGGTACGCTTAAAGAAGTAACCATACTATTTGTTGATATTAGAGGATTTACTGCTTTTTCAGAGGCGAATCCGCCTGAAAAGGTTGTAGAAATGGTTAACAGATATTTAGATTTAACAAGTAAATCAATTCAGCAGGCAGGTGGAACTATAGATAAATATATTGGTGATGCAACAATGGCAGTGTTTAATGCACCCAATCCATTAGAAAATCATCCTCTCCTTGCAGTTAAAGCAGCATGGGCTATGAAGATTGGCTCAGAAGCTTTGCAAAAAGAAATTTTAGAGGATTTTGGAGTTGATTTACAATTTGGCATAGGAGTAAACACAGGGCATGCTGTTGTTGGTAATATGGGTTCATCATTTAGAATGGATTATACCGTTATAGGTGACACGGTAAATACAGCAGCTCGTTTGGAAAGCAATGCTTCTAAAGGACAGATTATTATATCGGATTCAACATATCAAATGGTGAAAGATTTTGTTGAGGTTAACGATTTAGGAATTTTAAATGTCAAGAATAAAAAAGAAGGTATTCATGTGTATGAAGTGGTAAACGTAGAGTAAAGGAGGATTTGCATGCGGAAAATAATAATTACATTACTATTGATAGTAACAATGATGATGCCTATGTCAAGCGTATATGCAAGTGAAGTACAAGGAACTGATTTTCAGATACCGGTTGTAACAGCTTTTAAAGGTAGCGTACAGATTTCAAAAGCAGGTGGAATGCAAAAATTTACAGCTTTTAACGGAATGAAATTGGGAAATGGTGATATTATCTATACCGGTATAGACTCATCTATTGAAATTTCATATGGCAAAAAGACACTTTTAATCGGTTCAAAATCAATGGTTATAGTAAACGAGGTTTTGCAAAAATACAATAGAGATATTTCTGATGTTTCCTTAATCGAAGGAAGCATTAAGAATAAAGTAGATGTAAAGCTATCATCAAACTCCAGAAACCAGATTATAACTGCAAACATCGTAGCAGGGGTTCGTGGAACGGAGGAGGTAGTCGCATATTCCAGAAACATTCCCCTTGTGGAAGGTTCAACAGATAATCCATATTCCTCTCTATTTGTTTTGGAAGGAACGGTAAGAGTGGCAAGTGAATATACATCTGTTAAAGATAATGGAATAGCAGAAGAAGAAATTTTTCTTGTTACAATAGATGGAGCTTCAAAGGTTGTTGACAAAATAGCAGCAAATCCGGAAGAAGTAAATAATGTGCAGACTGTAGCAGTGAAAAAGTCATCCATTGTTGAAACAGTTGCTGAAAATATAGATGTTTCTATCTTAGAAGCAATAATTACAGAAAGTGAAGGTGATCCCGGTAAAATATCACCTATACTAATAAACGCAAATATTGTTTTGGCAGAAAAAAAGTTAGAAGCTCAAAATCAGTTAATAGAGAAGGCAGAAGAAGAAAAATCCGAGCATCAACCATTTATTGTATTTGGTTCTGTATTAGAAGAAGTAAAAGATAGTCTGCCACCGCCAGAAAATAGCACAAAGCTTCCTTCGATGGAAGAAACTGTAAATGAGACGACGACAATGCAAGCAACAACGACTTTACAGACAACTACTACTCACGTAGAGCCAACAAGGGAAGTAGAAACAACAACCACGAAGGCTATGCCGACAAATGAAGCAGAAACAACAACCACAAAGGCAGAGCCAACAAAGGAAGCAGAAACAACAACCACAAAGGCAGTACCGATAAAAGAAGCAGAAACAACAACTACAAAGGCAGTACCGACAACAGGAGCAAAAACAACAACTACGAAAGCAGTACCGACAACGGAAGAGAAAACAACAACTATACAGGCGGTAACCACAACGGAATCGGAAACTACAACCACACAAGAAGAATCAACGACGGAAGTAGAAACAACCACACAGGAAGAGCCAACAACGGAAGAGGAAACCACTACTACGGCGCCGGAACCTATTAGCCAAGAAACGCTTTATATTACAGATCCGGGAACTATAACATATGGTGACAGTTCGTTTACATTATCCACAACAGGAGGTTCCGGCACAGGAATTGTAACCTATTCTATTTTAGATGGTCAATCGGCGACTGTAACATCTGATGGTATTGTAAGTATTCTCTCACAAGGAGAGTTTACTGTTAGAGCTATTAAAGCAGCAGATTCAGAGTATGAGGAAACAGAAGCAGTATTAAGCATTTCTATCGGTAAACGAGATTTATCCAATATAGTAATAGGTGCAACGACAAATGCAATTTATACAGGTGTGCCTATAATACCAACACCAAACATTACAGATATGGTTTTGGGTGAGAATTTAATTAAAAGTACAGACTTTGAATATGTATACTTGAATAATACAAATGCTGGAACAGCAACAGTTACGGTAACGGCTAAGGCAGACGGTAACTATTATGGTTCAAAACCTGCATATTTTACAATTGATAAAGCAAATCAATCCACATTAGAAATGAATTCTATAAGCAATATAAAATACGGTGATTCACCAATAACACTTTCAACATTAGGTGGCACAGGTAACGGAGATGTAACTTATATCATTGATTCAGGTAGCCAATATGCAAGTGTTTTAGGAGATAAACTTAGTATTTTAGGAGCGGGAACAGTATCAGTTTATGCAGTAAAAGCCGGAGATATAAATCACGAAGATGCTACTTCGGTAGCAATCACATTTGCAATAGAAAAGGCAAATCAAGAAATATTGGCAATTAATGATTTTTCTATTGCATATGGTGATACTCCAAAGACCTTAACTACAACAGGCGGTACGACAAATGGTGATGTAACATATAGGGTGATTTCAGGACCGGGAACAATCGGGTCTGACAACAAGTTAAGTGTTACGGCAGGCGGTACGGTTGTGGTAGAAGCAACAATGACAGGAAACAGTAATTACAATGAGGTTGTTTCTCAAAGTAAAACTTTCACGGTAAATAAAGCCACATTAAAGGTTTCGGCAGGTGATTGTTCGGTGGTTTATGGAAATAGTAAGACTTTTGAAGCTATATATACAGGATTTGTAAATGGTGATACAAAGGATGAGCTTACAGGTACAGTAAGTTTTACAACCACATATAACAGTGATGGCAGCAGTAATGTAGGTCAGTATGATATTACCCCATCAAATACCATATCATCAGAAAAATATGAAGTTGTTAATGAAACAAGTACGCTTACTGTTACAAAACGACCGATTACATTAGTCGGTGGTGTGGATCAAACTATGTCGATATTAAGTACGGAAGTGTCACTATATTATGTAGTTACAGGTGAATTAAGTAGTCATCCGGTAAGCGTTACAATAACATCAAATAATAGTGCTGTTACAAATAATAATGATTTGCTTATATATGACCCGTCGAAAGGCAGTGGAACTGGAACAAATACAGTAACCTTATCTATTGACAGTTCAAGTAATTATATGGCAGATAGTGTTGACTTATCGTTTGTGATTGCAGATGGTGTAAATATACCGGTTCCTGTAGATAGAAGTAATATTTATAATATGCAGGGTAAAAGTTATTCAAACATGAAGTTTGAGCTAACACAAAATATTTCAAGTCTTAGCACATGGATACCAATTGCATTATTAGATAATTGTGAGTTTAACGGGAAAGGTCACGTTATTAAAGATATGGTACTTACAACGGGTCAATATTATGTAAATTCAGGATTTGTTGCTAAAACAAAGGGTACAACGGTTATTAAGTATCTTGGTATTGAAGATTCAAGTGCAATATGTCAGATGAATAATGCGGAAAGTACTATTAGCATTGGCTTTATTGTAGGATATTTGGATGATTATGGAACGGTTGAGAACTGTTATGTTGCTGGCAATTCTATTATAAATCAAAAATTACCGGAGGTAGAAGATAGCCTTAGAGTGGATCTTAGTGTTGGATTGGTTGTTGGCTATAGCAGAGGTACTATAGAAAAATGCTATGCAACGGGTGAGATATATACCACGAATGGTAAAAGGGTTTTAATTGCAGGCATACAGGGAAAATCAGAAAGTAGTTACTCATTTGTTAATGACTGTATAGCGATTGAGTTCTATTTCAATGAATATAATCCTGTAAGTAGGAATGTAGCAGCGATAGGTTGTATAGGAGCTAGTACAACAGTATCAAATAACTATGAATATGGAGGTTCGGCAGCTCGTGGTCAGGCAGAACCAGGCGTACCATATGAAGATGGAAGTCCATTTTCTGCGGCAACAAAATATGACCATTTTGGAACCAGATTGCCTTTGGATACTGTGTTGAATGAAAGCTGGTGGACAGATACTTTAAACTTTAGTATAGATGATTGGGATTTTACTCAGCCTTTTGCTCCAAAGCTTAAAGTAAAATAAGTGTATTTTATATACTAAAGGAAATTAAATAGCGTAAATAGACTTATCGCTGTGTCAAAAGCATTTTGACACAGCGATAGTTGTATGTGGGATAAAATTATAGAAATATCAATGTTTACATGTTATAATACCAATAACTATTTGACGAGGAGGCTTCAAAAATGAATGACATTATATTATACGAAGAATTATCAATGAATGCTCATCCTGCAATCAGAACGCAACTGTATGATGGATGGGTTTTGAGGTTTGCAGATGGATACACAAATAGAGCAAATTCAGTGAATCCTATTTATCCCTCGACAATATCAATTAGTGATAAAATAGACTTTTGTGAGGGTTACTACGTAGCTCAGAACTTACCAGTAGTATTTAAACTAACGCCTTTGTCTATGCAAGAAATAGACGGGCTACTTGAAAAAAGAGGTTATGAGAAAGTAACTCCAACAAATCTGATGACAACAACACTTACAGATAGATTTACATGTACTAATAGCGTTACAATTTCTGAAAAAATAAGTGAAATATGGCAGGAAAATTATTTTAGACTTAATAGTATTTTGGATAATCAAACCCAAACTGCAAAAATAATACAAGGCAATATTCAAAATAAGGTAGTATGTGCGATGCTTGAAGAAGATGGCAAAGTGATTGCCTGTGGTTTGTGTGTTATTGAGAGAGATTATGCAGGTCTGTATGATATTGTTGTTGATTCCACCTTCCGTAGTAAAGGTTATGGACATAAAATCTGTACATCATTGCTAAATTATGCATATCAAAATGGAGCAAAGAATGCATACCTCCAAGTTATTGCAGATAATGATCCAGCGATATCTTTATACAAAAAACTGGGTTTTGGTGAAAATTATCAATATTGGTATAGAGTGAAAAAGTTTGTTTAAAGGAGTGAAAAGGTATGGCGAGCAAAAAGAAAAATGAAATAACGATACGAAGTTCAGCAGCAGAGTATTTAACCTACATTGCAGCTACTGGAGATGATAAAGAAAGCATTGAAATGAGATATGAAGATGAGAATATTTGGCTGACACAGAAGATGATGTCAGTGTTATATGATGTAACAGTTTCTATGATTAATCAGCATATCAAAAGAATTTTTGAAGATGAAGAATTTTCATCAGAAGCAGTTATTAAGGAATACTTAATAACTGCTTCTGATGGAAAAAAATATAAAACAAAACACTATAATCTACAAATGATTATAGCAGTTGGCTTCAAGATTAATAATGAACGAGCAGTTCAGTTTCGTAAATGGGCGGGACAAGTTGTCAAAGATTATACTGTGCAAGGCTGGACAATGGATGTGGAAAGGCTAAAAAAAGGTCATTTATTTACAGATGAATACTTTGACCGTCAGTTGCAGTACATCAGGGAAATACGACTATCAGAACGAAAATTCTATCAAAAGGTAACAGATATCTTTTCCACAGCATTTGATTACGATAAAGATTCAAAAACAACAAAAGCCTTTTTTAAATTAGTTCAAAACAAGTTACATTATGCAGTTCATCGACATACTGCGGCTGAACTAATTGTGGAAAGGGCTGATGCAGAGAAAGAAAATATGGGGCTTAAAACATGGGAAGCAGCACCACATGGCAAGATTATAAAGGCAGATGTATCAGTTGCGAAAAATTATTTAAATGAAGAAGAAATGAATTATCTTGAACGTATTGTTTCTGTTTATCTTGACTTTGCTGAGCTTCAAGCAGAACGAAAAATACCGATGTCCATGGAAGATTGGGCAAAGCGTTTAGATGGCTTTTTAGAGTTTAATGGAAACGAAATATTAATCGGACCGGGTAAGATATCACACGAAATGGCGAAGCTTCATGCAGAAACGGAATATGAAAAATATCGTATTACTCAAGACAAGCTTTTTGAAAGTGACTTTGACCGTTTTGTAGCACTTGAAGAAGCGACAGGTGAATATATATTATAACAAAAGAAAGATAGTAGTCGTAAAATAAAGAGAAGCAGAAAAATTACTCTGCTTCTTCTTCATTAGAAATCTTTTCCAATACAGATATTAAGTCGTGTATTGTATTTAATTGTACGTTTTGTTCTAAAATTTGATTTTTTAGTCCTATAGATAAAGTTTCAAATTTCTCCTTGATTTCAGGTGCTACATATGATGCCATAATAAAATCCTCCGTTAATATTACTAGGATGCGTAGAATAAGAGAAAATATACAAATTATTTTTGGGATAATAGAATACTCAAATCGAAATACTAATAATATATTAAAACATAGTATATTATTTAGGAGTGATTAGATGGCAAGACAAATGTTTTTTGGCGGTAATACGCCAAATGGCTTTTATGAGAGATTTGGGGATATATTATTTATGGATGAAGCCAAAAAGATAATATATCTTAAAGGCTCATCGGGCAGTGGTAAAAGTACATTGATGAAAAAGGTGGCAAAAGTTTTTGAGGAAAAGGGCATGGAAGTAGATTACATTCATTGCTCTAATAGTATAACTGACTTGGATGGTATTTGTATTCGTGAAAAGGGCATTTGCATGGTAGATGCAACATCACCTCATGTCTGTGATCCATCAGTACCGGTTGCAATAGATGAGATTTTTAATCTTGCCGATTTCATTAATAGAGATTACGTTCAGCAACATGCTGATGAGCTATTAAAATTACAAAAGCAGAAAAAACCTTATTATCAAAAGGCATATCGCTACTTAAACGCAGCATACAAAATTTATGAAAACAATATCAGCATAAATCGTCAAGCACTTAATAAAGTGAAGCTTCAGGCAGTGATTGAAGAAGAAGTAAAGCAATTTCAAGTAGAATCATTGGCAGTGAAACCTGGGCTAAATCGAAGCTTCTTTGCCAGTGCAGTTTCGCCACAGGGAATGGTTAGCTATCTTGATAAACTTATAGAAGGAAAGATGGTTGTTGCATTAAAGGGTGAAAATGGAATGGGTATGGAGAAGATGCTAACTGCTGTCAGGGATATGGCAAATAGCCGAGGATACTACACAGAAAGCTGTTTGTGTACATTAGATATAGAAAAGTTAGATCATATTATAATTCCAGAGAAAAACCTAGCGTATATTACATTAAATGACTACCATAAAATAGAACAGCATATTGATAGAGTAATCGACTTTGAACAATTTTGTGATAAGGATTTGTTAAAAGAATATAGTGAAGAAAAAGACTATAATAAAAAGATATTTGAGGAATTGCTTCAAAAATCAATGAATATGATGGATGCTCAAAAGGT
>JAVBUL010000035.1:0-17919 GCA_031555415.1 Lachnospiraceae bacterium
TAATCTCATCAATCAAATCTTCGTGCTTTATTTTTATACCTGTTTTTTCTACTTCAATTAACTCCTCAAAGTTATGACAGGCTCTTTCTTTCTTTTTTAAGTCATCTAAAACTATACTGTCAATATTCTTCTTTACAGCATTATCTAGTTTATCATATGTATTTAGTGCATTATCAATTTTTTCACGGTCATTCTCTGTAACCATTATCTCTGTAATAATATCCTTATTATTTCCACACCACTCAAATGCTTCTAATTTATTTAAAATTTCTTTTATTTTATTCAATTCGTCTTGTGTAGCATATGTTATATCTAATAATTTTACTGCTTCCTTTATTTCGCTAATTGTTATAAGTGCATTAGCATCAACCTCTGTACATTTCAAGTCCTTAATTTCATCTAACAAGCTTTCTATAGGACGCATTTTAACTGTGCAGGTTGCACTATTACCAGCTACATCTGTAGCCACTATCACATATGTTGCATTACAATCACCTTTTATTTTTCCACCATTGTCAATTATAACACTATTCACCTTAACAGATTCCAAGTTATCATCTATTGCAGTGATTTTCTGAGTTGTATAATATGTTTTTCCATCTACTATACCTGTAATTTCTGGTGGTGTATTATCTATCACATATGGTCCAAAACTTGTACTTTCAAAATTAAGCGAATTGTCATATGCTTGGCAATGAATATAGTTTACTCCATCTTGATTTAGTTCAATTGTTTTAAAAGAGGCCGTAGTCCATTCAGACCAAGTTATATCTTCGTTTGAAGGAGCTGTATTGTTTGATGTTACAGCGTATCTAAGCTTCTGATACCCACTTCCTCCTTCATCTGTAACTGATATAGTAACATTAGTTGTCTTTTTTGCAACGTCAAAAGAAGCCGTGTCAGATACAATCACTGGCTTTATATTATCGCTTAATACTTGAAATTTCCTTGAAACCAACTCTGACTCTTCTCCTACTGAATTTGTAACTACTAATTTCAAAGTATAAGTACCTTCCGAAGGATCTACCATTACAAGTCTATCTAATGAGTCTAAAGTAACACTTTTAGATGTCCTACCATAAACCAGCTTATATTCACTAGTCACATCTAATCCCTTTAAATCATAGCTTATATCGCTGATATTAACATAATAATCGCTAACACCATTTGTTTTATATACTATTGATGGATTTACTTTAAAATATGCGAACGGAGGAATTCCATCTGCATTAGTTACCAATCTGGTTGTAGTAGCACTTGCACCGTCTGCATCTGTTACTTTCATTACAAGCATATATATATTATTATCCACTATACTTTGAAGCTGTGAATTAGTTATATTCGCATCATCTAAATCTAGGTAAAACCATTCATATGTTAAATCTCCTCTGTTATCAGGGTCATAACTTTCATTTATGTAATTTATTGTTCCATCATCATCTATTTCAGAAGTGAAGCTAGCCACTGGTGCATAATGTGCAATCACTGTTTTTACCAACTGTTCTGCATAATACACTTTATAAGTTCCAGGTTTATTGAATGTAATATTTATATCACTTGTATATATTCCATTTAGTTCATGTAATTCCGTGGCATTACTAAAACCATCTAAAGAGTGAATAACTTTCCACTTCCCAGATGGATATTCTGAATCTATTGTATTTTTAAAGCGTTCATCTGTTACTATAGCAGTTACATTATCTGTCACCAGTACAACATTCGTTTTTATAGCTTCTAACATTGCCCAATATCTATCACATATAGTTTTTGCTATTTTCTCTATTTGTTCTTGATAGCTTAAATCATCTGTATTAACAATAGCGCCATTAGAAGAGTTTTTATTCAAAAATCCTTGTGATGACGCTTCATTATCGTCAGAACACCATCCTATATAGCTTATATCTTCATTTTGAAGTCTGCTTAAAAGTTCTGCACAAATAACTTGATCTGCAAAATCATCTATTGGATCTTCATTTAAGTTTACTAAGAATTTTAAAGTATCGTCTCCCCAATCTGGTTCACGCACAACATCTTTTAATAGACGTACTTTCTTATATGACATTGTAAGATTAACCAGTGACAATATCGTTAGACGCTCACAATTATGACTTGCATATGAACTTAATGGTCCAAACCCACCTGAAGTTTCACTTATAATACTCAAAGTCACACTATCCGTTGTAGAAGAATCACTAGCCATTATCCAATTAGCAGCGTTCAAATCATCGTATGTTGTACTATTATATGTATTCACATCATTTTTTGTGTACTCACCATAAAACACTTGAAGTGATGTTGGATTAGCAAGCACTTTAAACTTTCTGTATTTAACATCATTATATGACGTTTCTGCAACCAATGTAAAACCTGATATAGAATTAAATTTTCTGTGATACAAGCCACCTGTTGTATGCAATACTTTTGTATCAACATTGGTCAACTTGTATAAACGCATTTTTTCACCAACTCCACTTTCATTGTATTGACAAAATAATAGATAACCATTTATAACTTGATTTATACCATATGTACCTGTAATCTCCGAATTAATCAAAAATCCAACTCCATCTAACGCGTCATAGGCAACGTTTTCCACGATATCGAAAGTGAATTCTTTTTGAGCCGCTTCGGTATTTGGTAAATATTTAAAATCAACAAATCCACTTGAACCATATCCATAGAATGTTACTGTTGAACCACTATTTGCTTCTTCAATATGAGCTAACTTACTATTATTAGCATTATCAGTTTCAAAATCTGAAATTTTTTCTACATAGGTATTAGTGCTAGGATTAATATTTGCTGCTATACTATGGTCATAATTCCACCATTCAAACTCATTTGAAGAATTAACAGCTACTGTTTCTATGTCCATTATATTAATATCACTATCGGATATTTTTGGCTTTCCTTGTTCGATAGCATATTTTTCCATTCCAATTTTTAGGTCACTTTCAAAATTAGAATAATCGACATCTGTAATTCCTATAGACAAAGCAACATCTATTGTTTTAGACATATTAAGAGAAATAACTTGCTCTGTTGGCAGTTCTGCTGCCATTGCATCAAAAGAAAAAGCTGTTATCATTACATTGACAACAAACACTATAATCATAGGGAATATGAGTATATTTCTTATTACTTTTTTATTTTTTATACAAAAAATCATATTCTCCTCCTTAAATAGTAAAATCTGTCAATTCACCTTTATTTGCTCCATTATACAATACAAATTGAGCTTTGTCTATTGATTATACTAAATATAAGGGTTGATTTTTAGTGACCTCTGTAAATTATATCCACGAAGTTTTACCACTTAAAATAAATCATTATTCCTTACTCTCCTCCTGCTTTAAAATTGTATATTGGCTTTATCACACATACAATATCCACTGTATCACTTATGTTGTTCACTATATCTTCCATATCCTTATATGCCATAGGACATTCATCTAAAGTCTCCTTGCCTACTGATGTAGTATAAACATCCTTCATTTGCTTTTTAAATTCTGACACAGTAAATATCTCTTTTGCCTGCGAACGGCTCATTAACCTACCGGCACCATGTGGTGCTGATTGGTTCCAATCATCATTTCCTTTTCCTATACATATAAGACTACCATCTCTCATATTTATAGGAATAATTAGTCGTTCTCCTGTTCTTGCCGAAACAGCACCCTTCCTAAGAATCATATTATCTACGTCAATATAATTATGGATTGTTGTAAACTGCTCCATTACATGAATTTTCATTCCCTTTATTATCTCATCCATCATCGCCTTACGATTATACAATGCAAATTCCTGAACAATTTTCATATCGTGAATGTATTGTTCAAATAATTCCCCGCTTACATATGCAAGTTGTTTTGGAATATCGGTTTTCATATCTTTTAGGCTTAAAAATGCCTGATTTTGATAATAGTTTGCTACTTCTAATCCTAAGTGTCTGCTCCCAGAATGGACTACAATATAAATATTGCCATTGTCATCTTTATTGCATTCAATAAAGTGGTTACCACCGCCAAGTGTTCCGAGGCTCTTCTCTGCTCTATTTAAGTTCACACTTCCTATACAATATAGTTTACCAACGCTGCACATATCAAAGTACCTATGTGGGTTAGTTCTAATGTTAAAACCTGATGGAATTTTATCATATATTAACTTATCTAACTTTTGTAATTCAATATGCTTTTCTTTTATTTTTATACATTCCATCCCACATCCAATGTCCACACCCACAAGGTTAGGAACAATTTTATCCGTAATCGTCATAGTTGTTCCAATTGTACAACCAGAACCAGCATGAATATCCGGCATAAGACGAATTTTACTTCCTGATACAAATTCTTGATTTAGTAAAAGCATTACCTGAGATATTGAGGCTTCGTCTACAATATCTGTAAATATTTTTGTTTCGTTATATTTTCCTTTTAGTTCTATCATTATTCTTTTTCATTTCTCCTAATCTTTTCAAGTTTTTTCTTTTTCATATTTAAATGTCTTACTTTGGCACGAGGTAAGTATTTATCACATTTTTGGCAATATCCTTTATGCTCTGCCTCACGCCCTTTTTCACACTTACCTGCACATATGTAATATTTGCAGGGTGTTTCTCTATCCTTAGCCATATTCTAACACCTTTTCTAATCATTTTTTATTAACTGAATTTGTAGTTTTCTTATATCTTTTACCTTTTCCAGTTCATTAGGACTAACTTCATTTATCAACTTAACCACGTAATCCGAAGCCCACATTCCATGAAGTTTAGTATGCGGAATACATGCAATTTGTGCCAATATTCTTAATGCTAAATCTATATCTCTGGCTTGCTCTTTTGCAAGTTTATTAATCTCCCATGCTAAATCTCTTCCTTTTTGAAAATGTATTTTACCTACTTGCCAATCAAGGTTTATCTTAATTACTTTATCGCATAATTCTTCGTAGTCTTTCAAATATTCACTTTGAATATATTTTAAAAGTAATATTCCGTAATTTGATATTTCCTTTTTCGTTTTATCTTTCCAAATAGCTTCAAATTCATTTCTTAATTCTATAACATCATCTATCTTTCCCCTAAATATTCCTGGATACTCCATACACCTCTCCTAATAGATATCAAATTAATATACCAAATTATAACACTTTTATCCCATAAAATAAAGAGCAAAAGAAGAGGCATATTAGTATCTCTACTCACATGCCTTGTACAATTCCTCTATTTTACAATTCCAATAAGACTATTTATATCCTCAACCTTATGTCTTGTCATATATTCCTTTATACCATTAATCACATCTATTGTCGCTGTTGGATTTACAAAGTTAGCTGTTCCAACCGAAACTGCTGTTGCCCCTGCAAGTATAAACTCCATCGCATCCTCGGCTGTACTTATTCCACCCATACCGATTATAGGAAGCTTTACTGCATTAGCCACTTGATATACCATACGTACTGCCACCGGCTTAACTGCCGGACCTGACAAACCGCCTGTTTTATTCGCTATTGCAAATGCTTGTCTTTCAATATCTATCTTCATACCTGTTATAGTATTAATAAGTGATAACACATCTGCTCCGCCTGCCTCTGCTGCCTTAGCCATAACAGTAATATCTGTTACATTAGGACTTAGTTTCATTATAACCGGCTGCTTTGCATACTTTTTAATTTCTTTTGTTATCGCTTCTACTGCCTTTGGATCTTGACCAAATGCTATACCACCCTCTTTTACATTAGGACATGATATATTTATCTCAAGCATATCTACCGGTTCATTAGCCAGTCTTTCCACTACCTCACAGTAATCTTCTGTAGTTTTTCCACAAACATTAACTATTACCTTAGTGTCATATTTATTCAAAAATGGTAAATCTCTCTGTACAAAAACATCTATTCCCGGATTCTGAAGTCCAATAGCATTTAACATTCCGCCATATACTTCCGCTATACGAGGTGTTGGATTACCTGGCCATGGAATATTGGCAACTCCCTTTGTTACCACTGCACCTAGTTCGTTTAAATCCACAAACTCACTATACTCCATACCTGAGCCAAATGTTCCACTTGCTTCCATTACAGGATTTTTCAGTTCAACACCTGCAAGATTAATCTTAGTATTCATTATAACTCGACCTCCTTAGCATCAAATACTGGGCCGTCAGCACAAATTCTCTTATTATTTACATTTGAATGATGGTCTACATCTTTACTTTTGCAAACGCAGGCAAGGCAAGCTCCAACTCCACATGCCATTCTTTCTTCTAATGAAATTTGCGTTTCTATATCATTGCTGATTCCATATTCTCTTATAGCACGAAGCATCGGTGTTGGTCCACAAGAATATATAACTTCTGCATTTAAACTATTTTCTTTAATCGCATCCATTACATTACCCTTCGTTCCAAAGCTCCCATCTTCTGTCGCCACATATACCGAACCATATTTTTCAAGTTCAGACTTCAAGAATAACTCTCCATCTCTGTAACCTACAATGATTTGAATTTCACATTTACTATCTGCTGAAAGTTCTTTTGCAAGCTGAAGCATTGGAGGAATTCCTATACCACCGGCTATTAACATCGCCTTTTTGTTTCTTTTAAAGAATCCATTTCCTAAAGGTCCTAAAATAGGTATCTCTTGTCCAACTTGATATTTTGAAAATTCATCTGTTCCTTTTCCAACTACTCTGTATACAATACGAAGTTCATCTCCATTTACCTCACATATACTTATTGGTCTTGGAAGTATTCTTGAACCATCATTACAATATAGCGAAATAAACTGACCTGCTGTTGATTCCTTTGCTATGTCTTTAGTTTTTAACCACATACTGTAAACGTCGTTTGCTATTTTTTCTTGACTTATAACAGTCACTGTCTCTTTATGCTTCATATTCTATTCCATTCCTAAAATATTGATTGAATATCATTTATCATATCTATTACTGCCTGTCTTGAAGCTTCTGCATAGTTTTCCGCTCCAAATTTTGCATATTGCTCCATCTTATAAGCTGCAATTATGCCTCTTGAAGAATTAACTATTGCTCCTAGCCCATCTTCATTAAAGTATGGCTTAAGGTCTGAAGCTTTTCCACCTTGTGCACCATATCCAGGTACTAAAATATATGTGTTAGGCATTATCTTTCTAAGTACCTTACCCATTTCAGGATATGTCGCTCCAACAACAGCTCCAACATAACTATACTTGTCACCCATATGTTCTTCGCCCCATTTTGCAACATATTCGCCCACTATTTCATAAAGTGGTTTACCATCTACAAGTCTGTCTTGGAATTCTCCACTTGATTTATTTGATGTTTTTACAAGAACAAATATACCTTTATCATTTTCTTTACAAACATCAACAAAAGGCTTAACTCCGTCTGTTCCAAGATAAGGATTTACTGTAACAAAGTCTTCATCAAATGGTACATATGTCTTTGAACCAATTTGAACTTTTCCAACATGTCCAACTGCGTATGCTGATGATGTAGAACCTATATCCCCTCTTTTGATATCTCCTATTACAACTATATCTTTTTACTTTGCATAATCTACTGTCTTTGTAAACGCCTTAACACCCTCTACACCAAACTGCTCATACATAGCAATCTGTGGCTTAACAGCAGGAATCAAATCGTATGTTGCATCAATAATTGCTTTATTGTACTGCCAAATTGCTTCTCCTGCACCTTCTAGTGTCTCTCCGAATTCATTGAAAGCACTTTTTTGAACATGTTCAGGAATATAATCAAGCATTGGGTCTAATCCCACTACTATAGGTGCATTTAATTTCTGTATCTTATCAACAAGTTTGTTTATCATTTAATTTATTTCCTTTCTTAAGGCAAAATTGTTATTCTAACAATATTATTTATTAATATTTGGAATAGTTGCAAATCCCTTTGCTAAATCTTCGTCTGTTGGGATGTAATCTGACATCTCACCATCATTAAATTTCTGATATGCCACCATATCAAAGTAGCCTGTACCTGTAAGACCAAATACAATTTTCTTTTTCTCACCTGTCTCTTTACATTTAAGTGCTTCATCAATAGCAACCTTTATTGCATGACTGCTTTCAGGTGCAGGAAGTATACCTTCAACTCTTGCAAATTGTTTTGCTGCTTCAAATACCGCAGTCTGCTCAACTGATGTCGCTTCTAAAAATCCATCATCATAAAGCTTTGAAAGAATTGAACTCATTCCATGATATCTTAATCCACCTGCATGATTTGCTGATGGCATATATCCATTTCCTAATGTATACATTTTAGCCATAGGACATACTTTTCCTGTATCGCAGAAATCGTAAACGAACTTTCCTCTTGTAAGACTTGGACATGACGCTGGTTCAACTGCTATTATTCTATAGTCGTTTTCACCTCTTAACATTTCTCCTACAAACGGAGCAATAAGTCCACCAAGATTTGAACCACCACCTGCACAACCAATAACAATATCAGGCTTTATACCATACTTATCAAGTGCTGCCTTTGTTTCAAGTCCTATTACACTTTGATGTAGCATTACCTGTGATAATACTGAACCTAATACATATCTGTAGCCATCTTTTGATGTAGCTGCTTCTACCGCTTCTGAAATAGCACAACCAAGACTTCCGCCTGTACCTGGGAACTCGCTTAAAATCTTTCTTCCTACTTGTGTTGTTTCTGATGGTGATGGTGTAACTGATGCTCCATATGTCCTCATCACTTCACGTCTAAATGGCTTTTGCTCATAAGATACTTTAACCATGTAGACTTCACAATCTAAATCAAAGTATGAACACGCCATCGAAAGGGCTGTTCCCCATTGACCTGCACCTGTTTCTGTAGTTACACCCTTAAGTCCTTGCTTTTTTGCATAATATGCCTGTGCAATAGCCGAATTTAGCTTATGACTTCCTGATGTATTATTACCTTCAAATTTGTAATAAATCTCTGCAGGTGTTCCAAGTGCTTTCTCTAAGAAATATGCTCTAATAAGCGGAGCCGGTCTATACATCTTATAGAAATCTAAAATTTCTTCAGGTATATCATAATAAGGTGTTGTATCATCAAGTTCCTGCTTTACTAATTCATCACAGAATACTGTTCTTAATTCTTCGAACTTCATCGGTTCTAATGTTCCCGGATTAAGTAGTGGTGCCGGCTTGTCCTTCATATCTGCACGAACATTGTACCACTGCTTTGGCAATTCACTTTCTTCTAAATATATTTTATAAGGAATATTCTTTTCTGACATTTAAAATGTACCTCCATTTATTTGTAAATTTGCATTGCAAACCTTTTGTATTCAATAATACTACACATGGAAATTTTTTTCAACGTTTTATATAATTTTCCTACTTCTATTATATACACACTACTTGACATTTAAGCGATATAACGTTATAATTTTAGTATTTTAAAGCATAAAAATTTTAAAATTTTAAATTAAAAAGAGGAGATTTATATTCATGAAAAAGAAATTACTTAGTCTCGCATTGATAGCGACTATGACTGCTTCATTATTTGGATGTGGAAGTGAAGATGAGAGCAGCGACGGCACAAAAACATATTCTATCGGCGTTTGCCAATTAGTACAGCATGTTGCACTTGATGCAGCAACAGAAGGATTTATGGTTGCCTTAAAAGAAGAATTAGGTGCAGAAAATGTAACATTTGATGTACAAAATGCTCAAGGTGATTCAGCTAACTGTGCATCTATTGTAAATGCATTTACTTCAAAAAAGGTTGATCTTATCTTAGCAAATGCTACTGCTTCATTGCAAGCAGCATCTACAGCAACTACTACTATTCCTATTCTTGGAACTTCAATTACAGAGTATGGTGTTGCACTTGATTTAGATGATTTTGACGGAACTGTTGGAGGAAATGTATCAGGTACTTGTGACCTCGCTCCACTTGACGAGCAGGCAGAAGTTATCAAAGAATTATTTCCAGATGCAAAGAATGTTGGATTACTTTATTGTTCAGCAGAACCAAACTCACTTTATCAGGTAAATACTGTTAAAGGATATCTTGAAGATTTAGGTTATACATGTAAACTTTATTCATTTGCAGATTCAAACGATTTATCTTCAGTTACAACAAACGCTTCATCTGACAGCGATGTAATATATGTTCCTACAGATAACACAGTTGCTTCAAATGCAGAACTTATTAACAATATCTGTCTTGCAGACAAAACACCTATCGTAGCCGGTGAAGAAGGTATCGCTAAAGGTTGTGGTGTTGCAACATTATCAATCAGTTATTATGACCTTGGATATACTACCGGTAAGATGGCTGCAAAGATTCTCAAAGATGGTGCTGACATTTCTAAAATGCCGGTTGAATATGCTCCAAACTTTGTAAAGAAATATAATGCTACAAATTGTACTGCACTTGGAATTGAAATACCAGAAGGTTATGAAGCTATAAAATAATTTGTTTTGACAATGTAAGTGGCGAGAGTTGTACTTTGCTCTCGCCATTTGTAAATTTAAACATGCAAACACGAAAGGAATCGTAAACAACAATGAACGTAATAATTAGTTTCTTAGGAATTGCACCTTTGCTTAATTCCTTACCCGGAGCAGTTTCTCAAGGTCTTATATGGGGAATTATGGCAATAGGTGTCTATATTACATACAAAGTATTAGATATTGCAGATCTTACAGTAGACGGCTCATTATGTACCGGTGCTGCTGTTTGTATAGTAATGCTCACAAATGGTCATAGCATGTGGCTTTCACTTCTTTGTGCCACATTAGCCGGTATGCTGGCAGGTATGGCAACAGGACTTCTACACACCTTTATGGGAATACCTCCTATTTTAGCAGGTATACTCACTCAGTTTTCATTGTATTCAGTAAATCTTATGATTATGGGCAAAGCAAATCTTGCTGTTAATCCAAATAAGTACAGCCTATTAGTTACAATGAGAAACTTAACTGATACTATTTTTTACAAGCACCCTATAATAGTGCTTTCTGTAATAATTATTATACTTATCCTTTTCTTATATTGGTTATTTGGTACTGAAATTGGTTCTTCACTTCGTGCTACCGGCTGTAATCAAACCATGGCTCGTGCACAAGGTATAAATGTAAGTTTCAACAAAGTTTTGGGACTTATGATTTCAAACGGATTAGTTGCTCTTTCAGGTGCCTTACTTGCACAATATCAAGGATTTGCTGATATCAACATGGGACGTGGTGCTATTGTTATAGGTTTAGCTTCTGTTGTTATTGGTGAAGCTATTTTAGGACGTTTTTTCCAAAACTTTGGTCTTCATTTGTTAGCAGCAGCACTAGGTGGCGCTATTTACTATATTGTACTACAAACCGTTATATTCCTTGGTTTTGATACTGATACATTTAAATTATTGTCAGCTATTATAATCGCACTTTTCCTTGCATTCCCGCATTGGAAGGGTAAATATTTTTCAAAGCCGATAAGAAAGGTAGGTAAAAAGAATGTTGCAAATAAATAATATTTCAAAAACTTTTAATCCTAATACACAAAATGCAAAACTCGCTTTAGATAATGTAAGCCTTACATTAAATGACGGAGATTTTGTTACTGTAATCGGTGGAAATGGTGCAGGTAAGTCAACTTTACTTAATGCTATTGCAGGTACATGGTATGTTGATGAAGGTTCTATAAAAATTGATGGTATTGATGTTACCAGAATGTCTGATTTTAAAAGAGCCAAATATCTTGGTAGAGTATTCCAAGACCCAATGACAGGAACTGCTGCAACTATGGGAATAGATGAAAATCTTGCCCTTGCAAAACGTCGTGGAAAAATTCGTTCTCTTAGAAAAGGTATTACAAGGTATGAGCGTGAAAAATATAAAAATGTTCTTAGCACTTTAGGTCTTGGCCTTGAAAATAGACTTTCTTCAAAGGTTGGATTGCTTTCAGGTGGTCAACGACAAGCTTTAACACTTCTTATGGCTTCTTTGCAAAAGCCAAAGCTTTTATTACTTGATGAGCATACAGCTGCTCTTGATCCAAAAACTGCAGCAAAGGTATTAGAAACAACTCAAAAGATTGTTTCTTCCCATAATTTAACTACACTTATGATTACTCATAATATGAAGGATGCCATTGCATACGGAAACAGACTTATAATGATGATGGACGGAAAAATCATCTTTGACATAAGCGGCGAAGAAAAGAAAGCATTAACTGTAAAAGATCTTTTAAGTAAATTTGAAGCTGTAAGCGGCGAAGAATTTGCAGATGATAAAGCATTATTAAACTAAAAAAATCGCCCTGGGGGCGATTTTTTAGTCAAAGTTCGGATTTGTGACGAATCCTTTTTTATACCTTATAAACAACTTCTCCTGCAACTATTGTATACATTACCTTACCTTTTACTTTCCAACCGTTAAAAGGAGTGTTCTTACCTTTTGACTCGAACTCATTTACATCTATCACATACTCTGCATTTGGGTCTATTATCACTATATCAGCCACTTTTCCAACCGCAATACTACCCTTATCTATTCCTAATACCTTAGCCGGATTATAACTCATCTTTTCTGCCATCTGCATAGGTGTTATATAACCTTTATCCACTAGCTCCGTTATTGTAAGTGCAACTGCTGTCTCACTTCCTACAATACCAAATGGTGCATTTGCTATTCCCTTTGCCTTTTCATCTGCATGATGTGGCGCATGGTCTGTTGCAATTACATCAAAAATATCATTCTTTAATCCTTCTTTCAAAGCTTCTAAATCTTCTCTGCTTCTTATTGGTGGATTCATTTTATAGTTTGCATCATCTTCCTTTATATCATCTTCACAAAGCGTAAAATGATGTGGACATACTTCTGCTGTAACTAATAATCCGTCTTCCTTCGCTTCTTTTACCATTCTAACGCTATCTTTTGTTGAACAATGACAAAGATGTAATCTTGCTCCGGTTTCTTTAGCCAGCATAATATCCCTTGCTGTTATTACATCTTCAACTGCATTTGATATTCCCTTTATCCCCAAATCACTTGCTTTCTTACCTGCATTTAAAGCACCACCTTCTACAAGGTTTATATCTTCACAATGTGCTAACACAGGTATTTTAAGTCTAGCTGCTTCTTTCATAGCCTTACGGTAAATCCCTGAATCCATAACTGATTTACCATCTTCACTTATAGCATATATTCCAGCTTTTTTCATAGCTTCAATATCTGTTACTTCTTTTCCTTCCTGCCCTAATGTAACAGCTCCAACAGGAAGAACATTTATTGGTGAATCTTTCATAGCTTTATCTACTATAAAGCTAACAACTTCTTTACAATCCGTCACCGGCTTTGTGTTCGGCATCGGACACACGCTGGTAAATCCGCCTTTTGCAGCTGCTTTTGTTCCTGTCAAAATAGTTTCTTTATGTTCAAAACCCGGTTCTCTTAAATGAACATGTAAATCAATTAATCCAGGCATTACATAAAAACCATTTGCGTTAATAATATCATTAACATCTATTAAATCCCCAATATCCTTTTCACTTTTTATTATTATGCCATTTTCTATTATTAAGTCTCTTACTTCGTCAACACCTGTTGATGGATCTATTACTCTTCCTGATTGTATCAATGTCTTCATTAAAAATTTCTCCTTATTTTAAATATCTCAAATTTTCCTTTATATCTCTTAAAATATCTTCATTAGTAATATAATTATCAAATTGATTAAATTCTATCCACTTATAGCCATTTAACTCCTCTGATAATATTACGATATCACTATTTGCTTCACATAAATATGCTAAACCAAGATAAGCTGTATCTCCAACTGTATATGACCATGTATATAGTAATTTTTTTACATCTACATCTAACGAAGTTTTCTCGTGAACCAGTTCATGCACAGTATTTTCCGGCGTATTTCCTGTATCAGCAATTCCATCTACGAATTCCCATTGAAATGGCTCATTTATTCTATCATCATACCATTTTTCAACTATTAGATAGTTTCCTTGGTACTCTATAATTCCTTTTACAATAATCTTTGTTTCTGTCATATATACCCCTAGCTTTCCGATTAAAGTTCCAAACCAGTAGCAAACCTTAATCTTTTGATAAAACTTTACTTTTAACGTTTTCTCTTTTTCATAACTATTTTACCTTTGCTCAAATATAGCATAATATAGCTTTTTTTTCAAGTAAGTATAAAATACAATTCTTTTACGTAATCTTTTTATATTTTGTATTTTCTTCAAAAAACTGTTGACAAATTATCCTTATTAATGTATACTACCTAAGTGTTAGAAATAAACACGTTTTGCGCGAGTGGCTCAGTGGTGGAGCATCTCCTTGCCAAGGAGAGGGTCGCGGGTTCGAGTCCCGTCTCGCGCTTTTTTTATTTGGAAAAATTACTATTTTAAAAGACATGTCCTTTTGAGGTGACATGTCTTTTTTCTCATTTTAGATTAATCTATTTACTTTTCTTAGTATCTTTGCAGCTTCTTCATACATAAAGTTATTCAACAATGCCAACGCTTGTTTTAGGTTATCTTCTGCGCTTTCACTAATATCTTGCTTCATGATTTTATTTATTTTTTCACTAGCTATATCAATTTCAAAATCTTCTATATTATATGTCGCTTCAACTAATATCGAATAAATTTCTTCCCTTGATAATTTAGGTTCATTTAAATCATGGCTATTTTTTTCTTCTACAACCATTGTGCTAATATAGTCTTGTATATTATCTACTAATTTTTCATATTCAGACAATGGTTCAAACGCATTCGATACAACATATTCTTCATTTCCTACTTTTGCTTCAAGTTCATGTTCTTTTGCCATTTCAGACAAATCATCTGCACCAATTGTAGCAGCGACACTTTTTAAGCTATGTACTTCTATAGCATAGTTTTTCATATTATTTGTGTTATAAGCTTCTTTTATTAATTTAATCTTCTGCTCACTATCATCTACCACAGATATCAGCATTTCAATGTATGCTGTTTTACTTCCACCAAGATATTCTATACCTTTTTCCATGTCAATGCCACTAATTATCTGTTTCTTTCTATGAAGTTCACTTATTTCATTCTTAGGCAAGTCCGGTTTTTTCGTCGTAAATGATACCTTATTTTGAGGCAACCACTTAGCAAGCATTAACATTAGCTCATTTTTAATAACTGGCTTTGCCAAAAAGTCTGTCATACCTGCCTCAAAAAACATTTTTCTAGACTCTGATGATACATTTGCTGTAAGTGCAATAATAGGCAATTTAGCTAACCTCTTATCAATATCTCTGATTAAACACATCGCCTCAACACCATCCATCTCTGGCATCATATGATCCATAAAAATTATATCATAATCTTTTTGTTTCACCATTTCTATAGCTGCTGCTCCGCTCTCTGCAAAATCCGCATCTATATCATATTCTTTCAACAGACCTAATGCCACCTTTATATTTACTTTCGTATCATCTACAACCAGTATATTTGCATTTCTAAACACATACACCTTGATATCATCCGAAGTAACTAAAGACAATAATCTCTTTGATATAGGTCTTTTTTCAACTATATCTGAAACAATATGCACAGTAAATAGTGTTCCTTCATCCCCTCTATCTTCTATGTCAATATCCCCTTGCATCATTTTTATAAAGTTTTTAGCCATAAGAAGTCTTAATCCTAGGCCTTCTTCCAACATTATCCTTCTAGTGTCAAAACTTTTAAATGACTTCTTTACTTTATCAAACTCTTTTTTTGGCAGTTTCATATTGTGATTTCGTATTTCGAAAGTCAATTTAACTCTGTTGTTTTCTAATAATTCTGAAAATATTTTAAGCTCTATTTTTCCACTTACTATCTTTTCCAAATTGTAATCCATAATATTAGAAATGGCACGATAAATGTATTCACTATCTCCATCTAATAACGACGGTATTTTTTCATCTATATCAATTAAAAATTCTACATCTCTATCAGATATATCTTCTTTAAAAGTATTGGCTATTCTGTTAATCAAAGACATCGTAGAATAACTCAGATTATTAAGTACATCTGTACCGGTTTGCATTCTCGACATATCAATAAAATCAGTGCAAAGATGCAAAAGACTTTTTGTTGCAATTTTTATATCTACCGCACATTGTTTAGCATCATCGTTCATATCCATACTTAATAACATATCTGACAAACCAACTAATGCATTCATTGGTGTTCTTATTTCATGATTAACTTTCGAAATAAATGAACCTTTAGCATTTGATACATCATCAGCCTTCGCTTTCATATCATCATATAACGACAATGCGTTTGCAAGCTGCTTTTTAACAAACTTTAATTCATTCTCTAAAGCCTCATACTTTTTATCTGCCATAGTGCAACACTCACTTTCCAATCACTTTTTTATGCTCGAAAATTATTTTTTATTATATTCTATAACATTATACTGACAAATACAATACATTATTTACTTTTTTCAAACTTCAAGCATCTTTTTTAATCAAAAATCCCTGTTTAGCTAGATTTTCTTCTATTAAATTCAATGTTTTACCATCTTCTGCCTCAATTGTATGATAATGGAAGTCTGAAGTTATATTTTTTAGAGGTGTTGAACGCCCACTTTCTATATCATCTATGAACGTATCCACCTTCCTCCTTGAATCAATATTAAGAATCGCTTGTATTTTTCCATATATCTTATGGTTTACAAATACATCAATCACTTTTCCACCTAAATCCACAATGCCATATAACTCTTCACGAATCTCTTTATCGCTATGTCTAACTTTTAAAATACGTACACATACCGATTTAACATCTAGCACATATCCTCTGTTTGTGGATGTTATATTATTTCCTAACGCTCTAAGTAATGCTATATCTTGAACTATCACTTGACGGCTAACATTATATATTCCTGCACACTTTGTTGCTGATATTGGAACGCCTGATTCTACAATTAACTTTAATAAACTCTTTCTGCGTTCTTCTCCAGTCATATTTCCTCCCTACTAACTATACATGACGTAGATTTTTAAGTGATATATCCATAATTGGTGCTGAATGGGTCAATGCTCCACTTGAAATAAAATCCACTCCTAATGAAACTAAGCTATTAATATTTTCTTTTGTTACATTTCCTGAACATTCTGTCTGAGCTCTGCCATCAATAATCTTTATTGCTTCCTTCATTTGATCACTTGTCATATTATCTAACATAATAATATCTGCACCGGCTTCCACAGCTTCCTTAACCATCTCAAGATTTTCAACCTCTACCTCTATCTTTCTTACAAATGGTGCATATTCTTTTGCCATTTTTATAGCGTTTGCAACACCTTTTGCCGCTCCTATATGGTTATCCTTTAGAAGTACACCATCCGATAGATTATATCTATGATTATATCCTCCACCAACTTTAACTGCATACTTTTCAAATATCCTCATATTTGGTGTGGTTTTTCTTGTATCTAGTAGTTTTGTATTTGTTCCTTCTAGTAATTTTGCCACAGAATTTGTATAAGTAGCAATACCACTCATTCTTTGCAGATAGTTAAGAGCTGTTCGCTCACCTGAGAGCAATGCTCTTATATCACCATTAACTTTTCCCATTAACTGGCCATTCTTTACTTGCTCTCCATCATTGCAATACAATTCTACTTCTACATTTTCATCAAGTAATTCAAATACTCTCTTAAATATATCAAGCCCTGCAATTACACCGTCTTGCTTACAAATCAAATCCACTGTTCCAAGCTGCGGTTCTCTCATAACAGAATTTGTTGTTACATCTTCACTTGAAATATCTTCTCTGAGTGCCATTTTTATAAGTTCATCTACATGTAATTTAGTTGTTATATCATTCATATCTTTCCATTCCTTCCTAGTATTTTTATACTATGTATATTCTTTATTATACAAATTCTTTATTTGGCTGTTCATTCTTAATGACTGC
>JAVBUL010000242.1:0-48517 GCA_031555415.1 Lachnospiraceae bacterium
ATGGAAGTGGGCAAGGATTTAAGATTTGCAACAGAGTTATATGCAATTGGCATGGTAATCTCCATTATATTGCTATTTTTTGAAAGAGCGCAATTACCTCTTGCAAGAGGTGCATCACTTTTTACATCAGTGTGTACCTTGTATGCAGTTATTTATTATTTATATAAGGTGATTAGATATTATCACAAACTGTCGCTATTTAGTGATACAGCAAAGGAGATATAGTTATGGCAGATAGAAGTCTTACATTACTGACGGATTTGTATGAGCTTACAATGATGCAAGGGTATTTTAAAAGCAACTCAAATGAAATTGTGGTTTTTGACGTTTTCTATAGAGTTAATCCATGTAATAGCGGATATGCAATTGCATGTGGATTGGAACAGGCAATTGATTATATAAAAAACTTAAGGTTTTCGTATGAAGAAATTGATTATCTTAGAGGGTTGAATTTATTTGACGAGGACTTTTTAAACTATCTTAGTTCTTTTCATTTTTCTGGAGATATATATGCTATACCAGAGGGAACGGTAGTGTTTCCGAAGGAACCACTTGTAAAGGTGGTAGCACCTATTATGGAGGCTCAATTAATAGAAACAGCATTGCTAAATATTGTAAATCATCAAAGTCTTATAGCAACTAAAGCTTCCAGAGTAGTCTATGCAGCCGGAGGCGATGGCGTAATGGAATTTGGACTGAGAAGAGCACAAGGTCCCGATGCCGGAATTTATGGAGCAAGAGCGGCTATAGTTGGCGGTTGTATCGGAACATCATGCGTGATAACAGGTCATAAATGGAATGTCGCTGTAAAAGGAACTCATGCGCATAGCTGGGTAATGAGTTTTAAAGATGAGTATACAGCATTTAAGACATATTCAAACTTATATCCGGATGCATGTCTTTTGTTAGTAGACACTTATGATACACTACGTTCAGGAGTGCCGAATGCAATAAAAGTATTTAAAGAAATGCAAGAAGAGGGAAAAACTCTATCTTATTATGGAATAAGACTTGATAGTGGAGATTTAGCGTATTTGTCAAAGAAAGCCAGAAAAATGTTAGATGAAGCAGGTTTTCCGGATGCTATAATATCGGCATCAAGTGATTTGGATGAGTACCTAATTGATAGCTTAAAGACTCAGGGTGCAAAAATAACTTCATGGGGAGTGGGAACAAATCTTATTACATCAAGAGATTGTCCATCATTTGGCGGAGTATATAAGCTAGCAGCTATTAAGGACGAACAGACAGGAGAATTTATTCCAAAAATCAAGCTTTCAGAGAATACGGAGAAGATTACAAACCCTGGAAATAAGACAGTGTTTAGGATATATGATAAAGTAACTGGAATGATAAGGGCAGATTTGATAGCTTTAGCAGATGAAGTGATTGATACAGAAAAGGACTTGCTTATTTTTGATCCAATCGAAACATGGAAAAAAACATTGTTAGAAGCCGGAACATTTACAGTAAGAGAATTATTAATAGAAGTTTTTAAGAATGGAGTTTGCGTATATGAATCTCCTGAAGTTGCAGATATTCAAGAATATTGTAAATCGGAACTTAATACTCTTTGGGATGAAACAAGACGTCTTGTAAATCCACATAAGGTATATGTGGATTTGTCAAAGAAACTTTATGAAATGAAGAAGGATTTACTTGATAGGATTTAATATTTTTTTAGAGAAATGAGTAACAAGACCAATGAAAAAGCCAGTGATAGCTCCTATGATAACGAGATATGGAATATATACCAGTATTCCGGACATTTTAAGTATAAAGTAAGCAGCAAATATCTGCCCGATATTATGAAAGATGCCACCAAGAATACTGGTAATAAAGATATAGCTCTTGTCTAGAAATTTATTTGAAAAAGCCATAATGATAAGGCTTAGTAATCCGCCACAAATGCTATATATAAGCATAACTGCTTGACCCGTAAAAATAGCAGACATTATTATTCGTACGATAAGTACGATGAATGCATCCTTTGCAGAATACTTAGTTAATATAATTAAGGTTATAATATTTGCAAGTCCAAGCTTTGCGCCGGGTATAGGTAGTATACTTGGAAGGGCGGCTTCTATTGTAAACATTATTAATGCCAGAGCAGAGTATAAGCTTAATATTGTTAGTTTTTTTGTAGACATACATTTATCTCCTTAATGTACTATTGCATCTAGAGTAGAATCTTCACTGCTTTTTATCTCTATTACTATATGATTTGGAAGGCATGTAATTGGTAGAAGAGAACTATCGGTAAATCCCATTTTAATACATAATTTATCAGGACAATTGGCATGTGTTATGCCGATTTTTTTATTTGCAACAGATATGGTATTGCTTTCGCCGTTATCGCCATCAATTGTAAAGGAAGATTCTTCGTCTAAACTTACAGTTCTAATTAAATCTCCATCTTGATATATATAAGCAACTCCGCCTTTGTCTGCGTTAGATTTGGCTATTATAATCCAGATAGAGCAAATAATGATTAGGGATAATATTATAAATCCTAAAAAAATAGCATTTTTCTTTGTATTCATTGTGCCAGTCCTTCCGTCTTGTAAATAGAACCCGAATTATCTATAAAAATCGCTTCATATTCATTAAGACTGTTAATTAAATTAAGTGAGTTTTCTAATCCTAAAATATAACACGCTGTGGATAAGGCATCGCAATCTGTGGAGCTTGGTCCAATAATAGTAGAACTTATAATACCACTATCAGCAGGATATCCGGTAAAAGGGTTTAGTATATGGTGGTATCTCATTCCGTCAATTTCAAAGTATCTTTCATAATTGCCGGAGGTAACCACAGATTTATCGTTTATAGCTACAGAATCAACGACTAGACTTATATTTAAAGGATTTTTTATGCCGATATTCCAATTATCACCATTTGGTTTTGAACCAATAGCTACGATGTTTCCGCCTAAATTTAGCAATGCATGAGTAATTTCAAATTCTTTTGTAAGCATATTTTTCAAAACGTCACCTGCGTAGCCTTTAGCAATGGCACCTAGGTTGATATTTACATCTTTTGAAGTGAATTTCACGGTTTTTTCTTCTTTATCTAATATAATATTTTTCCAATTCGATGTATTTTTAAGTAAGTCAATTTCGCTACTTGAAGGAATAATTGTATTGCCGCCACTTATATCCCAAAGATTTATTATGTTACCAATAGTAATGTCAAAGGCACCACTTGATTGCTCGCAATAATATAAAGACTTTTCTAGTACAAAGAAAAGCTCATCAGATACTTTTACCTCGGTATCGTAAGCGGTGTTATTTACTATGTTTAGTTCACTGTCGGATAATGTAGCTGAAAATATCTTTTCAAGTCTTTCTGATTCGTGAAAAAGTTTTTCACATATATCTTTGAGTACAGATTCACTATGATTTTCAGAATAGAGGCTTATTGCAAAAATTGTGCCAAACATCTCTTTACTGTCTGAAAATTGGTTGTATTTAGAATTATCTTTTTGGTTTATGAAGATCAATGCAAGTACAATTAAAGCGAATAAAATAATACAGCTTATTATATGTTTTTTTTCGCTAATTTTTATTCGCATGTTGCATTTCTCCTTTTTCTTGCATTTTGAACTTTTCTATAATTGTATCATAAAAGAGGTATTTGTCTATTGCTTTATCACAAAAAAAATAGTAAAATAGAACTATAAAAAATTAGCATTCGTGGAGGAAAAAACAATGCATATTAGAGAATTTTTTGACTTAAAATTGCTTGGACAAATCATGGAAGATTGGTCAAAAGCAACAGGGATGGCGACCATAGCATTGGATAATGAGGGAAAGTATATTTCAGGTGAAATTGGCTTTACAGATTTTTGTATAAAATATACCAGAGGTTCAAATGAAGGCTTGAGACGTTGTGTTAAGTGTGATAACGAATGTACAGGTACATATTTTTGTCATGCAGGTTTAATGGATTTTAGTGTAGATATAGAAGTAGAGGGAGAATATTTAGGAAAAATAATTGGTGGACAAATACTACCTAAAGAGCCTAACGAGGAAGAGTTTAGAGCATTAGCTAGGGAACTTGGGGTAGACGAAGAACAGTACATAAGAGCACTTAGGAAGATACCTGTTAGAACTGAAGAAGCTATAAGGGCATCAGCAAAACTACTTGGTGAAATGGTTAATATGCTTGTGAATTTCGAGTACACAAAGTATAAAAACAGAGAGATACTTCAGGTGTTAAATACAAATCTTGATTCAACAATTGCACTTATAGATGATATAAACCAAAAATCAGGAAAATTAGATGGAATAGAAAGTAAGCAAAGAATTTTAGCTCTTAATGCATCAATAGAGGCAGCGAGGGCAGGTGAAGCAGGAAGAGGCTTTGCGGTAGTTGCAAAAGAAGTAGGAAATTTAGCCGATACTTCAGGAGAAATTAACAGATCAATCAAGGAAGCACTAAAAGATCTTACCAAAGCGGTAAAAGAGATTGAGGCAGCTAGAAAATAGAAGTTGACATTTTGATTTAAAATCATTATAATAACAGTTAAAATTGATAAACCTAATAAAGACGATGACGAAGACAGTAAGTCATATGTGAAAATTTTAGAGAGCCTGTGATGGTGGAATACAGGTATGAGTAACATTTGAGTGAATATCACTTCTGAGTTGCGCTTTCGAAGTTTAGTAGAAAACGACGTTTATCCGCGTTAAGGAAAAGCATATAAAATGATTTAATCAGGAGTATGTACGTAAAGGTGGTAAAACAGGAATATACTCCTGTCCGTTTACGGGCAGGAGTTTTTTGCTGTATAGGAAACTATGCGAGCCAAGTAGTGCAATCAAACTTGTTTGATTTGTTTATCAAGAATTGCTTGCAATTCTTGCTGCCGAGCGAGACTTTTAGAAAGGAAAATTAAATTATGTACGAAAAAGTATCAACTAATCTAAATTTTGTAGAAAGAGAAAAGCAAACTGAAAAGTTTTGGAAAGACAATAACATATTTGAAAAAAGTATGGAAAACAGAAAAGAAGGAGAGACATATACTTTTTATGATGGTCCGCCAACAGCAAACGGTAAGCCACATATCGGTCATGTTTTGACTCGTGTTATCAAGGATATGATTCCAAGATACCGTACAATGAAAGGTTACATGGTACCTAGAAAAGCCGGATGGGATACACATGGTCTTCCAGTAGAAATAGAAGTAGAAAAGCTTTTAGGTCTTGATGGAAAAGAACAGATAGAAAATTATGGTTTAGAGCCATTTATTAAGCAATGTAAGGAAAGTGTTTGGAAATATAAAGGAATGTGGGAAGACTTCTCAGGGACAGTAGGTTTCTGGGCAGATATGGAAAACCCATATGTAACCTATGATGATAATTTCATTGAATCAGAATGGTGGGCATTAAAGCAAATCTGGGATAAGAAATTATTATACAAGGGCTTTAAGATAGTTCCTTATTGTCCTAGATGTGGAACACCTTTATCAACTCAGGAAGTAGCACAAGGCTATAAGGATGTAAAGGAACGTTCTGCTATAGCCAGATTCAAGGTGAAAAACGAAGAAGCATATATCCTTGCATGGACAACAACACCTTGGACATTACCTTCAAATGTGGCACTTTGTGTGAATCCAAATGAAACATATACAAAGGTAAAGGCAGCAGATGGCTTTACTTATTATATGGCAGAAGCTTTACTGGATACAGTGCTTGGTAAATTAGCTGTAAAAGCAGATGAAGAAAATGGTGTAGAGGCAAAAGCAGCATATGAAGTTTTAGAGACATATAAAGGTAAAGACCTTGAATATAAAGAATATGAGCCATTATTTGATTTTGCAGTAGAAACTTGTAAAAAGCAGGATAAAAAGGCATTCTATGTAACCTGTGATACCTATGTAACACTTACAGACGGTACAGGTGTAGTTCATATCGCTCCTGCATTTGGTGAGGACGATGCTCAGGTTGGACGTAAATATGACCTTCCATTTGTACAGTTGGTAGACGGACAGGGAAATATGACAGCAGAAACAGCATATGAAGGCGTATTCTGTAAAAAAGCAGATAACATGGTTATAACAGATTTGGATAAAGCAAATCTTTTATTTGATGCACCTAAATTTGAGCATAGCTATCCACACTGCTGGAGATGTGATACACCACTTATTTATTATGCAAGAGAATCATGGTATATAAAAACTACAGCTATAAAAGATGATTTAATCAGAAATAATAATACAGTAAACTGGATACCTGAATCGATTGGTAAAGGAAGATTTGGTGACTGGTTAGAAAACGTACAGGATTGGGCTATATCACGTAACCGTTATTGGGGAACACCACTTAATATATGGGAGTGTGAATGTGGACATCAACACTCTATAGGAAGCCGTGAAGAATTGGCTAAAATGAGTGGAAATCCAGAGGATGCAAAGGTTGAGCTTCATAGACCGTATATAGATGAGGTTATGATTAACTGTGAAAAATGTGGAAAGAAGATGAAAAGAGTACCTGAGGTTATTGACTGCTGGTTTGATTCAGGTGCAATGCCTTTTGCTCAACATCATTATCCATTTGAAAATAAGGATTTATTTGAAGCACAATTCCCTGCTGACTTTATTTCAGAGGCAGTTGACCAAACAAGAGGCTGGTTCTATTCTTTAATGGCTGAATCAACATTGTTGTTTAATAAATCGCCATATAAGAACGTAATAGTTCTTGGTCATGTTCAAGATGAAAATGGTCAAAAGATGAGTAAATCAAAAGGAAATGCAGTAGACCCATTTGATGCACTTGATAAATTTGGTGCAGATGCAATTCGTTGGTATTTCTACATCAATAGTGCGCCTTGGTTACCAAACAGATTCCATGATAAGACAGTTGTCGAAGGACAGAGAAAGTTCATGGGAACCCTTTGGAACACATACGCATTCTATGTATTATACGCTAATATTGATGGGTTTGACCCAACTAAGTACGATCTTGACTATAATAAATTATCTGTAATGGATAAGTGGTTGTTGTCGAAACTCAATACAGTAGTAGGCGAAGTGGACAATAATCTTGATAACCATAAAATACCTGAAGCAGCAAGAGCATTGCAGGATTTTGTAGATGATATGAGTAACTGGTATGTACGTCGTTCAAGAGAAAGATTTTGGGCAAAGGGAATGGAACAGGATAAGATAAATGCATATCTTACGCTGTATACAGCACTTGTTAATATAAGTAAGGCAGCAGCACCTATGATTCCATTTATGACAGAGGATATATACCAAAACCTTGTAAGAAGTGTAAATAAGGAAGCACCTGAAAGTATTCATCTATGCAACTTCCCAGAAGTAAATAGAGAGTTTATAGATAAAGAGCTGGAAACAGAAATGAAGAAGGTTCTAGAAATAGTAGTAATGGGTCGTGCATGTAGAAATACATCAAATATAAAGAACCGTCAGCCAATTGGCCAAATGTATGTGAAAGCAGCATATGATATGTCGGATTTCTATAAAGAGATTATAGAAGATGAGCTTAATGTAAAGAATGTTAAATTTACTGATGATGTAAGAAACTTTACATCTTATAATTTTAAGCCGCAATTAAAGACAGTTGGCCCTAAGTATGGTAAACAATTAGGTCAGATAAAGACATTTTTATCTGAACTTGACGGAAATGATGCAATGGATGAGTTAAATGCAAAGGGAGCTCTTGTATTTAATGCAAATGGAGAAGAAGTATCTCTTGCAAAAGAAGATTTGCTTATTGAAATGGCTCAGATGGATGGATATGTATCAGAAAGCAATAATAATGTTACTGTAGTCTTAGATACAAACCTAAGTGAAGAACTATTAGAGGAAGGTTTTGTAAGAGAAGTTATCAGCAAAATCCAGACAATGAGAAAAGAAGCAGATTTTGAAGTAATGGATAAAATACTTGTGTATGTTTCTGGTAATACTAAGATAACAGAGATTTTACAGAAAAATAAAGAAGAGTTTGCATCTGAAGTATTGGCAAAAGACATAATATTTGATACACTTGGTGGGTACAGCAAGGAATGGAATGTAAATGGTGAAGATGTTACATTAGGTGTTGAAAAACATAATTAAGAATGGAGAAAAGATATGGCAGATATGGCAGTATTTTCAAAAGAAGATTTTAAAAAGCAGGTAAAAGATTATGTTAAAATCATATCACGTAAAACAATAGAAGAGGCTTCAGATATTGACATCTATACAGGTGTAGCTTACGGTCTTAAGGATTATATAATAGATGAGTGGATTGCAACTCATAAAGAATATGAGAAAAAGGATGCTAAAACAGTATACTATTTATCAATGGAATTTCTTACAGGAAGAGCTCTTGGTAATATAATTATTAATCTTTCAGCAAGAGATGAAATTAAAGAGGCAATAGAAGAATTAGGCTTGGATTTAAATGCAATAGAAGATCAAGAACCTGATGCAGCTCTTGGAAATGGTGGTCTTGGAAGATTAGCAGCATGTTTTCTTGATTCTCTTGCAACACTTGGTTATCCTGCATATGGATGTGGTATTCGTTACAAATATGGTATGTTTAAACAACAAATTGTTGATGGATATCAAAGAGAAGTGCCAGATGATTGGTTAAAGGATGGAAATCCTTTTGAAGTAAGACGTGATGAATATGCATGTGAAGTAAAGTTTGGCGGATATACAAGATGGCAAAAGGGTGAAGACGGTAAGGAAATAGTTGTTCAGGACGGATATCGTTCTGTAAAGGCTGTTCCATATGATTTACCAATCGTAGGATATGGAAACAATGTAGTAAATACTCTTAGAATATGGGATGCACAGCCAACACAACAGTTTGTGCTTGACTCATTTAATAAGGGTGATTATATAAAGGCTACAGAGGAAGAATCATTAGCTAAAAATATAGTTGAAGTATTATATCCTTGTGATGATCATTATGCAGGAAAAGAATTAAGACTTAAACAACAATATTTCTTTGTATCAGCAAGTGTTCAGACAGCAGTTAAAAAGTATATGGATAGCCATGATGATATTAAGAAGCTTGATGAGAAGGTGGTATTCCAGCTTAATGATACTCATCCTACTATTTGTGTTGCAGAACTTATGCGTATATTAATGGATGTTTACGAACTTAGCTGGGATGAAGCATGGGATGTTACAACAAAAACCTGTGCCTATACAAACCATACTATTATGGCGGAAGCACTTGAAAAATGGCCAATAGAATTATTTAGTAAGTTACTTCCAAGATGTTACCAAATCATAGAAGAAATAAATAGAAGATTTATACTTAAGATTCAAGAAAAATACCCAAATAGTCAAGAGAAAATCAAGAAAATGGCTATTATTTATGATGGTCAGATAAAGATGGCTCATCTTGCTATTTGTGCTGGATTTTCAGTAAATGGTGTTGCAAGACTCCATACAGAAATTCTTAAAAATCAAGAATTAAAAGACTTCTATGAATTAATGCCAGAAAAATTCAACAATAAGACTAATGGTATTACACAAAGAAGATTCTTAAAACACGGAAACCCACTTTTAGCTGATTGGGTAACAAGTAAAATAGGACCAGAATGGGCTACGGATTTAAGCGTAATTAAAAAGCTTGAAGCTTATGTTGATGATGCAAAGTGTCAACAAGAATTTATGAATATTAAATACCAAAACAAGGTAAGACTTGCTAAATACATTAAAGAACATAATGGAATAGAAATTGATCCACGTTCAATTTATGATGTTCAAGTTAAGAGATTACATGAGTATAAGAGACAGCTTTTAAACATCCTTCATGTAATGCATCTTTATAATAAGATTAAGGAAAATCCAAGTCTGGATATAGCACCTAGAACATTTATTTTTGGTGCAAAAGCGGCAGCAGGTTATAGAAGAGCTAAGCTTACAATTAAGCTTATTAACAGTGTGGCAGATGTTATTAATAATGATAAATCAATTAACGGAAAGTTAAAGGTTGTATTTATTGAAAATTATAGAGTGTCAAATGCAGAAATTATTTTTGCAGCAGCAGATGTTAGTGAGCAAATATCAACAGCAAGTAAAGAAGCATCAGGTACAGGAAATATGAAGTTTATGCTTAATGGTGCACTTACAATTGGTACAATGGATGGTGCAAATGTTGAAATCGTTGAAGAAGTAGGAAATGAGAATGCATTTATCTTTGGTCTTAGCTCAGACGAAGTTATTAATTATGAGCAAAACGGTGGATATAATCCAATGGACATATTTAACTCAGACGAAGATGTGAGAAAAATCATGATGCAGCTTATAAACGGAACTTATTCACCTGATGATACAGAAAGATTCCGTGAAATTTATGATTCACTTCTTACAACTAAGTATGGAAAAGCAGATGTTTACTTTATTTTAAAAGACTTTAAGGATTATGTCAGAGCCCAGGAAGAAGTAAATAGTGCATATAAGAATGAATCAGGTTGGGCAAAATCAGCTATGCTTAATGTTGCAAGAGTTGGTAAATTCTCATCAGACAGAACTATTGAAGAATATGTAAGAGATATTTGGAAACTTGAGAAAGTAAAAGTAGAAATATAATATATATAAACAGAATATGTTATTAGGTTTTAATAAGGAAAAAATCAAGGTAGGTGTGCTTCGTGCACACCTACCTTGATTTTTAAAATGCTATAATATTATTTAATACTAAAGAAAATTATACAAGGAGGATTTATATGGGAAAAGTTTATTGTTCTTTATCAGTAGATTTGGATAATTGTCCTAAATGTGGTAATCCATTGGCTGAAGCAGAATATTTTTTGGCAAAAAAGGATACAAAGATTACTAAGGTGGATATGAACTATGGAACGGGGAAAAAGACAACTCATTTTACAAATCAATATTCTGAAATTGAAAGAAATGTTGGATCTATATGTTTAAATTGTTGTCGAAAACAAGAGAAACCGAAGAGGATAATATCATTGACTATGTTGTTGTCTGGTATAATTGGTATTATAGTGCTATCTATTGTTGACGAATTTTATTTAAAAAAAGAAAGTATACTTTTTTATTTTATGGGAATTACAGCTATTTGGTTAGGGTGGCAGATATTTAAGACCTGTAATTTTGTACCAACAGAAGAAGATGCTGTTAAAGGTGAAGAATTAGATCAACTATCCAGATTATTTGTTAATAAAGTTGTGAATAATAGGGATTTTCCAGCAGATAAGGTTGTTTTGTCTAGAAACTTTTTTGATAATTAAAATTGAATAGATTAGGAGGCGTTATCATGAAAAGAAGAAAATTAATCTCTATATTTATAACAGTTGTTTTGTTGGCAGGAATCTTTTCTGGATGCGATAGTGATAGTAGTGCTAGTTACAGCTTTGATTATGACGGACGTATAGAAATGCGGAACGAAAGCAATGATATCATTTTAGATCATAATGATTTTGTTTCGGCTAAAACAATAGAAGGTTCAAACGACGGTCAGTATTTAGTACAATTGACTTTCACAAACGAAGGCAGACAAAAGTTTAAAATTGCAAGTGCAGAATATGCTGGAAAATCTTTAAACTTTTTTGTGGGTAATACTTTGATATTTTCTGCTGTTGTAAGAGAGGGGATTGAAAGTTCAGAAATAGTGGTTAGTAGACCTGACCAAACGAGTAAAGAAGAAGTGGATGCCCTTGCAGAAAATTTAAACAAGAATATAAAAAAGTATAAGGGATCAATTCCGTCGGTTGTGGAAACTGAGGTTACATCTACAGAGGCATCGACTACAGAGGCACAGACTACAGAGACATCGACTACAGAGGCAGCAACTACGGAAGCCACTGTGGATTATAAAACATATTATGTTGGCTGGGAAGGAGTGCCTTCATCCGGTGGAATATTAAGAGTTATAATTAGTTGCAAAGAAGATACAATAAGCGGACATAGAAATATAGATTCAGTAAACATTAACTATTTTAGAGCTGATTCTGGTTGCATATCAATGAAAAAAACATGTGATGTTTCGATAAATAGTGGAAAATTTGAAGTTGCAGAAATAAAACCTTTTATATTTACAGGAATGGTTGATGCTGACGGACAGATAACGGTAACTATATCTTCAGAGCATGAAAAATACATAATCCGTGATACGGAATTTAAGGTTGATTATGAAAATATAGTATCATGTTCTGGATGCAAAGGATACGGCCAAATATATTCTGTAAATATTAACGGAACTAGTAGCGAGCCATGTGGCAGATGCGATGGACTGGGTGTTGTTGTAATCAATAAAGAAGCACGGTGTAAAAATTGTAATGGTACTGGTGGAGGATTTGAGTTAAATACTGATGGAAAAAATTATTGGAAAAAATGTCAAGGGTGTGGCGGTACAGGAGCTATTGATAAAAATCATTGGTTGTTGAGAGGAAAAGAAATGTAGCATGTGTTCAAAAGCACCAAAGCGAAAGAACTACTTGCATACCAATTAAAAACGAAAAAATCGTTGTGCTTTCACAACGATTTTTTCGTTTTTGCAAAGTTCGGCTTTAGCCGAATCTTTTTTAGTCTTCGAAATCTAAATAATCAAGTGGATCAACACTCTTATCATCAACAGTTAGTTTTAAAAATAAGTTAGGACCGTCAACAGTATAATACTTTGTAGGATTTGCTACATAACATATTAAATCACCTTCTGATATTACATCACCACTATCTACTTGAACATCTTTGATTTGCCCATAAGTAAGCATATAGTTATTGCCTAAGTTGAGGGTAATATTATTTCCGATTTCTTCATTGTATTTAATAGAATCTACAATACCATCCGCACAAGCATAAACAGGTGTACCAACTTCGCTTCTTAAACATATAAAGTCACTTGTCTTATACATATCAAGAGTTGCAAAGTAAATAGTACTTTCGGGACTATATTCAATGATTACATCGTTTGTCTCAACGGGCCATACTAAAACGCTATCGGCTGTGAAAGAAGGTCCGTTTACAAGTGCACCGGCTTCTGCATTTTGGTTAGTATCATCTTCCAAATTTGTGATGTCAATGGTTGTTTCATTTTCAGTATCTCTTACAGAAGGAGTAGTTTGCTGTGGGGTAGTATCTCTTGTTGACTTTGCATCGTGGCTATTTGCTGCAAGGTCAGAAGAAGATTTTTCCTTTGTTTCATTTAAATCAGCAATATTTTCAGTCTTGTTGCCGGAAGTGCTTTCGCTTATTACAAAGCCTCCAACAATAGCTGCTGTAGCCATAACAGTTATTGCAGCCATGGTAATAAACGTTTTGTCTCTATGAATTCGTTTTCTGTATCTCATAATAATACCTCCATTAAATATACTAATAGTTATAAAATTAGTTTTACCTAAATGGGTTTTATTATACTTAACAAAAAATGAAAAATAAAAAAATAATTACCTAACTTGTAATAGTTATGTTTGAATAGTAGTAATTTAAAATTTCTATGTAACTACTGCCCTTTTCTGCTAGAGCCGCTGCACCATATAAGCTTAAACCCAATCCATGCCCCACACCATTAGTTGTTACGCGAATGCCATCGTCATATTCTTCTATTTGAAAATTTGGAGAATTTAAGGATAAGGCATTAGCAAAATCTATGCCTGTAACACTTATGCCTCCAATAGATAACTCCAATACATAAGAAGCACTACAACGTGATACAATTTGCAAGTTTACAAGTGGTGAATTTGTATCTATTGATATAGAATTATTAATTTTGCGAATAATATTTGCAAATTCTTCGTTTTCAAAATAATATGATTTAAAAAAATCAGGAGAAGTAGAATCTGAAAGTGAACTAACACTACGAAGGTAAGGATATCCATCACCTAAAACCTCGTCACCATTTCTTGTTGAACCTGAGCTTACACTATGATAATAGGGAGAAATTAGTTTGTTATCACATTTTATTGTTTCTAATGATGTGTCAGAGATCACCTTTTGTAACTTATTATAGTTCGTTGGAAAATCATCTCCCCATAAGGTTTCAAGCTCTGAATAAGAGATATAAGGAATATCTAATTTTTCTACAGATATTTCGGTTGAATTTCCTATTTTTTCTACTATATATGTTCTTAAAATCACAGCAAAAGCTTTTTGAAGTTCTTCTTCGCTTTCAATTCCAAGTTGTCCCATAACGGCACAACCAATAAAATCTTCAACATCTAAACGTTCATTAATCTGTTTATCTGTTAATATTACATATTTTCCGCTTTCTGAGGCGTGATAAGTCCTTGATGCGTCGCTTTCTCCAAGTGCTAATGTTATAATAGTTGGAAGCATAACTGTAAGAACTATTAAAGACAAAATTTTAATAATTTTTTTTCTGAGGCTATGTTTTCGCATATTTGGGCTTCCTTTCTTTGGATTTTATGATTTTACAATATTATATCTGAGGTACAAACTTTTATATTGTACAATAATTATATGTAAATAAAAATTAGGATATTCCTTTACTTAATTTTAATGCTACTTTATAATGATAAAGTAGGAACTTAAGAAAGGAATGACGAATGAAAAAGTTTTTTAAATTTATTTCTATAATTTTTTTATTGACATTAACTATTAATTATACAAAAGAGGAGGTTTTTGCACAGGAACTGGAAGTGAATGTTGAGATGTCTAATGGAGCAGATGCTTCAAAATTAATGGACAATTCTTATTATTCAGTGTTAGAGGTTTCCGGTGGAGATACAATAAAAATAACTTCCAAAAGCGAAAAGATAAAGGGATTATATGTTATTTGGGATTCTCCAATAGTGAATTGGTCACTTGCAACATCAAAGGGAAATATAGCATGTGGAGAAAATGGATTTTTGCATGAATATATAGAATTGGAATCATTAGAAGAATCTGTTGTAATAAATATTCCGGAAGGACAATATAGAATAAGTGATATTAGAGTGTTCGGAGAAGGAGAACTTCCAGAGAATATTCAAGTATGGAATAAACCATGTGATAAAGCAGATGTATTAGTTGTGGTGGCGCATGCAGATGATGAAATACTTTTTTTTGGCGGGATTTTAGCGACATATGGTGGTGAAGAACAAGCGAAGATACAAGTTGCTTATATGTCAGAGTTTTGGGATTCTCAGAAAATAAGGGAACATGAAAAGTTAGATGGCTTGTGGGCATCAGGGATTGTAAATTATCCAACATGTGGTGGCTTTGCAGATGTTTACTCTATGGATTTAGAAACTGCTGAAGGCCAATATGAAATAGATAAGCTGGTTGCATTTGCAGTAAATGAAATAAGAAGGTGTAAGCCCCAGGTTTTAGTTAGCCATGATTTTGAAGGAGAGTATGGACACGGATTTCATAGGCTTACAGCAAAAACGGTATCGATAGCTGTGGAAGCGGCTCTTGATTCAACATTGTATACAGAATCATATGATTCATATGGTGTTTGGAACACACCGAAAACATACTTTCATTTACTGGAAGAAAAGCCACTAAAAATGGATTTAAGAAAACCACTATCAAGATTTAATGATAAAACTGCATTAGAAGTAGCACAAGATGCATATAAGCTACATGTTTCACAACAGTGGTGCTGGTTTTATGTAGATGATGAGTATGAGTATAGCTGTGCTAAGTTTGGACTTTATCGTACACTTGTGGGCAGTGATACAGGTCTTAATAATCTTATGGAAAATATAAAGACATATCAGCAACAGGAAGAAGAAAGTATAGCTGAATCTGAATCAATAGCTGAAAGTGTATCTATAGCGGAGCGTGAAAGTAGTGAAAAAGCAAGCGAAGAAGAAAGTATAAAGCAGAGTCAAAGTGCAAAAGAGGAGAGTGAAAATGAAGCCAAACAGGCAAAGAAAGGCCTATTTAGTACGATATTACTTTTAATGGGTTCAATTATTTTAGTGGGAACAGCAGTCTACTATTTGATAATTAAGAAAAAAGTTGACATAAATCAAAATAAAGTGTAATATTAATAATAATTACTAATTTTGAAAGGATGATATTATGGCAACTATAAAGTATAGCAGACAACGTGAAGCGATAGTGACATTTCTTATGGGTAGGAAAGATCATCCAACAGCTGAGGTTATTTACCAGAATATACGTGAAGAATATCCTAAAATAAGTCTTGGTACAGTGTATAGAAATTTAGCACTATTAGAGGAACTGGGCGAGATTCAAAAAATTCCTTGTGGTGATGCATCAGAGCACTTTGACGGAAATGTTATTCCTCATCCTCATTTTGTATGTACTGAATGTTATAGAGTTATGGACTTGGAGATGGATAATTTAGAATTCCTAAACACCTTAGCAAATAAGGACTTTGATGGAAAGATAGAAGGTCATCAATTATGCTTTTACGGAAAATGTAATGCTTGTTTATGAAAATAATAATAATTACTATTTTGTGTTGACAAACAAAAAATAGTATGTTATATTAAAACAGTAATCATTACTGATTTTAAAAATATTTACTTATTTAAGATAGTTATTTAGAAGGAGGAATTTAAAATGGCAAAGTATGTATGTAAGGTATGTGGATATGTTCACGAAGGAGATGAGGCACCAGAGTTTTGCCCTGTATGTAAGGCACCAGCAGAGAAGTTTGAGATGCAATCAGGAGAAATGACTTGGGCGGCTGAACATATTGTAGGAGTTGCATCAGATGTAAGCGAAGATATTAAAGAAGATTTAAGAGCAAACTTTAACGGAGAATGTTCAGAAGTAGGTATGTATCTTGCTATGTCAAGAGTGGCTTTTAGAGAAGGTTATCCAGAAGTAGGTTTATACTATGAAAAGGCAGCATTTGAAGAAGCAGAGCATGCAGCTAAATTTGCTGAATTACTTGGTGAAGTGGTTACAGATAGTACAAAGAAAAACCTTGAACTTAGAGTAGATGCTGAAAACGGCGCTACAGCAGGAAAGATGGATTTAGCTATAAGAGCAAAACAGGCAAATCTTGATGCAATCCATGACACAGTACATGAAATGGCAAGAGATGAAGCTAGACATGGTAAGGCATTTAAAGGATTGCTTGATAGATATTTTGGTTAAGTTTTAAGCTTTACAAGAATAGAAGATAAACCCTTAGGACGTTTGTATCTTAAGGGTTTATTTATGTTTAAGTATAAAGGGCTAGAATAAATACTTAAAAGATGTTAAAATTAATAAAGTCTTGTATCTTTCATTATGAATTTGAGTTTATTCATTCTTTTGCAGATGGAAATGGACGTACAGGAAGATTGTGGTACACTTTGATTTTACAAAACTGGAAAGAATTTTTACTTGGCTTCCAATAGAAAGTAGTAAAGGAGATGTAAATATATGAAAAAAGGACTTAAGAAAATAGGTATATTGCTTATTGTAATTTTATGTTTTATGTTTGGTTGTTCAGATAAGGATAACAATGAAAATACAAAGAATAAACTAGATATTGAGAGAGAAAAAGATGATGTACCATATAAATATTTTAAAATTACTTCAGATAATGAATTATCAGATGATGAAAATGCGTATATAGTTGATATTTTAACTTGCGAAGCACAAGCATGTTCAGATGAATCTGAAGTGGAGCTGGTAAAAATATCTGGAACTAATTATATAAAGATATTTGTGCCTAATATGAATAAGTATACTATTTTTGAAGAATTAATATCAAATACTAAAATTGAGTTAATAGGAGCTTTTGGAACAAGTGAAGAAGAAGTTTGTTTAGCACTTTCAGAATATTTAATTGAAGTAAAAGTTATAACAACGGAAGATGAAACAATTGATAAAGTATATTATGGAGTTTCGTTTACTCTTAACGAAGAGGGGGCGAAGTTATTTGAGGAAGCAACAACAAAATATATAGGTAAAGCAATCTCAATTGTATTAAATGGCAATGTTATTAGTAGTCCTACGGTAATGAATGCTATAACAAGTGGAGAATGTTGTATTAATGGAATGGAATCATATGAAGAAGCAGAAAAATTGGCATGTCAGATTAGGGTATCAGGATATCACTTAAAGCTTGAAGAAGTAAAATAAGTAATAGATTAGGACTGTAGGAAGTATTGATATTCCTTTAGTCCTAATTATTTTGCTTTCTTACATTTTTCAAAACATCGGTCTCGAAAAATAGTAACATAAAAGCACCTAACTGAAATATGATAGCAATAAGCACGGATTTGACTCCAAATAAATCAGACATTTTAACACAGAAATAGACTCCACTTAAAAAAGAAAACATTACTCCTAAATAGATTAGAAATTGTCTTAAAAACTGCTTTTCTTTCTTGTGAGAAAAATTGAATAAAGATTCCATCATACTACGTAGGTTGCCAGTACAAAAGACAGTTGCAACAGCGTACCCCTCAACCTTTTTAAATGATTCAAACTGTAATGCACTCACAAAGGCAATCATAACATTTGCAACAATATTAAGATTCCCTTGTGGAATCCATGCGACAATCAGTAATATTACAGCTTCTATAAGTAAAATAATCTGCCTCCAATGAACAGCCTGTATTTTGTTTTGTATTCTGATTAGAGATGCTATAAAGATACCAAAAGCAAACGAGCAAATAGGTATTAGGTAATAAAGTACCTGCTCATAATCTTTTTGTGCAAGCTTCATTCCAAGTAAGCACAAGTTTCCTGTTTCAGCTGTGGCGAATACATTTCCTCTGTTTATATATGTATAAGCATTTAAGTAGCCGCCGACAAGAGCTAAAATTACTGCAATTAAAAAAGAGTCTGACATTTGTTTTATTTGATTTTTGGGCATAATCTGTAATGTTTCACCTTTCGTAGTTATATATAAATTTTATATTTGAGATATTAGTAATTTCTTGATTAAAAGCCATTTCATAGGCAATGATTTCTTTCATAATTATGTTCCTTTTTATACTATTACTATTTTTTCCAAGGTCTTTTTTTGGAAGCCCATCCTTTTTCTTTCCAATAGGTACTATCGGCTGCATTCCAACCGCTCTTTTGAAGCATTCTCATAAAATTAAAGAATATTTTTGTCTTTACACCAGGTGTTACTTTCTCATTTTTACGTTTCACCTTTTTAGCTAATTTGGAAATATCTTTCTCGATCTTAATTTTAGTTTTATCGGATATCCCACTAAATGACGTTGCCCTAACAGAAACACCATATTTGTAAGTACGTGCAACACCCCAAAAGAACATACTATGATACATATCTTTATTAGTGGATTTAGTCCCGGCACCTGCGGCAGTAGAAATGCAGATGGCTTGCTTTTTAAACATACTTTCGTTAGGACGGTGAACCATCCATCTATAACCATAATGATCAAGGAGATTTTTCATAGAGCCAGTTACATGATAAACATATACTGGACTAGCAAATATTAATATATCGGCATCATCAATGGCTTTTGTAATGGGGGTTAAGCATTCGAAATGTGGACATAATTGTTCGTTTTTTAAAAAGCAATTTGTACACCCGATACAAAAATCATTAAAATCCTTTGGAAGAAAGAACTCAGTTATTTCTCCGTTAAGTTTTTCAGCAAGCATTCTAGCTATGTGATATGTTGAGCCTTTATGGCTTTGACCATGTATTATTGTAGTTTTCATAGTTGTCCCTTCTAATGTAAATAATCAGTGTTATAATCCAAGAATATTCCTTTAACCATTGTGACCTCCAGAAATCATATTTTAGATATTATTGAGTATATCATAAATAGAGTGTAACTGCCATTAGTAAAATTTCTAGTTAAATTCATGAATATTTTAAAGTTCAAAAAATCACTTGACAAGCAATAATGAAATATGTTATTTTAACATTAATTGGGAGAACGTGAATATGAAAAAGATAAGTTGCTAAAGTTAAAAGTAATTAGATATTTTATATAAGCAGGTATCCCAAGAGGAACCTGTTTTTTTAGGTTCCAAAAATAAAATATTTTAATTTTTTGGGGAAAAGATGGAAGAACAATAAAATTATAGAAAGGAAGCCCAGATATCAGTTCGTTCATACTTTTGCTTGAGTAGTTTCAAACAAAATGTGAAATACATGGGTATAATTATGAGTAAAAAAAAATTAATAATAGGAGGAATTCTGGCAATAACTGCTTTAGCAGTGATTATTACAAGTGTGATATTTGTTTTGTTATCGGAAGATTCTACAATGAATGAATATTATGAGATAAATCATCATAGAAGGGGCAATAATGATATAGATAGGTTGATAAAAAGGATTTATGAGGAGGATAGTTTTTTAAATGAAGATGAATTAGAAACTCCGTTTATTTCTTATAAAATTAATAAACCAGTAAGTTCTGGTGGAAAATATCAAATGTCGAAGCTTGAGTATAATAATAATTTTTATTATGGTGAGGATGAAGTTATTAGTGACGATTATATTGGGGATAAAATAGAAACAATAGAAAAAGTATATGATGATAGTGGAAAAGTAGAAATGGAACTTTGCTCAATAAAAGGGTTATCTACGGATCTAGCTATCGCAGTGAGCGAAGTTGGAGGTGAAATTAAAAGTTTATTTTTTAATATTGATTATAAAGAAGATAACATAACAAAATTGATAGAAGACTGTGGGTTGATGGAGCACTCGGTAGTGGCATACGGTTGTCTGGTGGATGCTAAAGGTGCTTATAGTATAAAATATACAGGGATTACAATGGAAAAGGTTATGGAGGGAATGCTTGGAGATGTTGATTCTATGACAATTATAGGATATAATCCCAATATTGAGAAAACAGGTTTGTTTTTTAGAATTTATATAGAAGTTTTAAATATGTTTTTTGAAATTACAGTTTTGGAAAATGGGGATTTATTAATGGGTTTTGAGCTGTACCAGTTATGTGGGTTTTCAAATGAAAACGGCATAGAAAAAGGGATAGAATTAATTAATTATATGCGAGACAATTTTGATGGTATTCTTAGAGTGTACTGAGAGTAAATAACAAGAAGATTTAAATTTAATATAGCTAAATATTTATGTCATATTAAGAAGTGCCAATGAAAGAACAGTGTTCTGCATTGGCACTTTGATCTTGCAAATAAAAAATATAAATTTTTCAATTATATTCCATAAAAAAATGATAACAATGTAACAAAGTCTTTATAGACATTTAGAAAAAAAAAGAGTAATATAGCAAGGGATTGCAGAGTCGAATCTATAAATTTGGTTCTGTGCCTTACACAAAAAACGCTTCGGAGGATTAGTAATGGATATAAGAAAAACAAAAATCGTATGTACTTTTGGTCCATCAACAGATGTAGATGGAATAATGGAAGAGCTTGTAAAAAATGGAATGGATGTGGCAAGATTTAATTTTTCGCATGCGGATCATTCTGTTCATTTGGAAAGATTAGAAAAGTTAAGAGAACTTCGCAAGAAGTATAAAAGGTATATTGCAGCATTACTTGATACAAAGGGGCCGGAAGTAAGAGTTAAAGAATTCAAAGATGAAAGGGTAGAAGTGAAAAATGATGATATATTTGCACTTACTACAGAAGACATTGTCGGAGATGAAAAAAGGGTATCAGTTACTTATAAAGGCATGATAAATGATGTTAGTGTAGGTGGGACAATACTTATTGATGATGGTCTTATTGAACTTAAAATAGAAGAGATAACAGAAACAGATATAGTTTGTCGAGTAATAAACGGAGGAACTATTTCAAATAGAAAGGGTGTTAATGTTCCCGGAGTTAAGTTGTCTATGCCATACATCAGTGAAGTGGATAAAGCAGACATACTATTTGGAGCAGAACATGGATATGACTTTATTGCGGCTTCATTTGTAAGCTCAGCATCGGATGTACTTCAAATAAGAAGACTTTTGGAAGAGAATAACTTCTATAATGTTAATATTATTGCAAAGATAGAGAATATGGCAGGTGTACAAAATATTGATGAAATTATACAAGTGTCAGATGGTGTAATGGTTGCCAGAGGTGATATGGGTGTTGAAATAGCAGCTGAAGAAGTGCCTATTATCCAGAAAATGATTATAAAGAAGGTTTATAATGCTGGAAAGCAAGTTATTACAGCGACACAGATGCTCGAATCGATGATAAAGAATCCAAGACCAACAAGAGCGGAAACAGCGGATGTTGCAAATGCTATTTATGATGGAACGAGTGCAATTATGTTGTCGGGAGAAACAGCAGCAGGTGCATTTCCTATTGAAACACTTAAGACAATGGATACGATTGCCAGAAGAACAGAGCAAGCTATTCATTATAAAAAAAGATTTTTTGAGTTGGAAAGAAAATCAAATGCGAATACTACGGATGCTATTTCTCATGCTTCTGCAACGACAGCGCATGATATTAATGCAAAGTGTATTGTAACGGTTACAAAGTCAGGAACGACAGCCAGGATGCTTTCAAGATACCGTCCAGCATGTCAAGTGTTTGGTTGCACACCACATGAACATGTGGCAAGACAGCTAAATATGTCTTGGGGAGTTACTCCGGTTCTTATTGATGAGAAGAAGGATACATTTGAATTAATTGAGCATGCAGTTAAAAAACTTGAGGAAGATGGTTATGTGGATATAGATGATATAGTTGTATTTACAGCGGGCGTGCCTTTGGGGATTGCTGGGACTACTAATATGATAAAGGTGCATGTGGTGGGACGCGAATAGTGTAAAGAGAAACTCTAAGACAGCAGAATACGCTGTCTAAGAGTTTCTAAAGCTTTACACGGGAAGAAGGCGGAAGGGATGCCTTCTTCCTGACTCAATTTACGTTTGTGTAAAAAAAGGCAAGCTTTGACAGCGTATGCTGTCAAAGAGTTGGTAGGAAAAAGATGATTTAAAGGAGGGATTGGTTTGAGATTAAGGTATGATGAGGAAGAGATAGTAAAGAAGATAGATGTTGTTGTGGAGAAGACTTTTGGGATGGATATGACTTGGGAGTGGCCTTGTGGGGTGGCGTTTTATGGAGTTTGTAAGGCTTATGAGATTACGGGGAAGAAGGAGTATATTGATAGGTTAGTTAAGTGGGTGGATAAGTATTTAGAGCTTGGGTTGCCGGAGTGGACGGTGAATTCTTGTGCTATGGGGCATACGATGATTAGTTTGTATGAGGCTACTGGGGATGAGAAGTATATGGATATTGCTAAGAGTAAGATTGATTATTTGCAGAATAGGGCGCTTAGATTTGGGGATGGGGTGTTGCAGCATACTGTTTCACCGGATAATGATTTTCCGGAGCAGGCTTGGTGTGATACGCTTTTTATGGCGGCTTACTTTATGCTTAGGATGGGGAAGAAGCTTGGTGATGAGAAGTTGGTTGAAGATGCGCTTAATCAGTATTATTGGCATATTAAGTATTTGCAGGATGATTCAACGGGACTTTTTTATCATGGGTATAATAATTTGACGAAGGATCATATGTCGGGATTTTATTGGGGGAGAGCTAATGGCTGGACTTCTTATACGATGGCTATGGCTAAGCAGTATATTAATTATTTGTATCCGATGTTTATGGAGATAGATTGCTCGCTTAGAGACCAGCTTGCGGGAATTAAGGTGTTGCAAAGTGAAAATGGATTATGGCATACTATAGCAGATGATTTGGATACATATGAAGAGGTATCGGCATCTTGTGGAATAGCAGCGGCTATGATTATAAATAATAATCCACTTCATACTGAATATGTTCAAAAAGCATTGGAAGGTGTTTTGGAGAATATAGCAGAGGATGGAAGAGTGTTAAATGTATCTGGAGGTACAGCGGTAATGAAAGATAGACAAGGTTATGCTGACGTTCCAAAGACGTGGATACAGGGTTGGGGTCAAGGGCTAGCACTAGCATTTTTAGCTAATGTGCTTAAATGTGAAAAATAATAGTCATAGGCTTGAAAAATCAAATGGATTAGTGATAAGATTGTGAAAAATATGTGAAATTCGCACAAATTGTAAGATTTAGCTTTTATTTTGTTTCGGAATATGTTATAAAAATATAGTACATTGTAATAATTACAATGTGCTATATTTTTTATGGTAGTTTTATGCAACCAAAAATTTAATAGAAAAAATTATATTAAGGAAAAGGTGTAATAATAATGAAAAAGAAATTTTTAGCAATAGCCTTAGGCATATGCACAATGGCTTCGTTAATAGGATGCGGTAAAGATGAAGAAAGCGCAACAAAGGGCGAAATCAAACTAGGAGAATATAAGGGATATGAAATCACAGAATCTGAAGCTAAAATTGCAGAAGCAGATCTGCAAGCAAGCATTGATTCGGTTTTAAAATCATTTGCGACAACTGAGAAAGTTGAAGAAGGAACATTGAAAGAAAATGATAAGGCATATTTAATCTATGAAGCTACTATTGATGGTGCAGTGGATGCGACGTTATCAAAGACAACAGAAACAGCAGTTACATTGTCTGAAACAGGATTTGTAATTGATGGTTTTGTAGAACAGCTTATAGGTAAAACGATAGGTGAAACAGTAGAATTTGATTTGGTTATCCAAGAAGATTATAGTGACGAAAACTACGCAGGAAAAAGTGTTCATTATAAAGTTGAAATCAAATATGTGTCAATAACAGTAATACCAGAATTGACAGACGCATTTGTTGCAGAAAATTATGCATATAAAGGTTATACAAAAGTAGATGAATTTAAGAAATATATAGAGCACGAGATGTATATAAGCCAAGTGTATTCGGTTGTTTGGTCTGAAATTATGGATGCGCAAACAGTAATTACTTATGATAGTGCAGATTTAGAAGAGGCAATTTCATATGTTAAGTCACAGTTAGAGTATCAGCTTAGCCAGCTTGGTTATGATATAGCATCATATCTTACAGCAATGGAAATATCAGAAGATGATTATAATGCGGATGTAGAAAAACAAGCAAAAGCTTCACTTAAAGAGCAGATGTTTATAGAAGCAGTAATTGAAGCAGAAGGAATTACGATAAGTGATGAAGAGTATGCTATAAGATTTGGTGATTATGCTAGAATGTATGGTTATCTTGAAACAGAAGAATTTTCATCAGCTTATTCAGAAGCTTACCCAGATGCAACTAATGAAGAAATGATAAAATCATTTAAAAATTTAAAGGCTCAAGAGCTTATTCTTGATAGCGTTAAGATAGTTCCGGATGAAGAAGAGTCTGAAACACCTACAGAAACAGAGTCTACGACACCAACAGCAGAATAAAAAATAGTTTATAATTTGTTTATAATTAAAAACACATAACTGTCACAATGGAGCCGTATAATACAAACATGCTACTCGAAAGAGTAGTATACAACTTAACATTTTCATAACTCTACCCGGTGGTTCGCCACCGGGTATCCCCATTTTATGAAATAAAATTTTTATGAAATAAAATTTTTATGACATAAAATTTGTATAACAGTGGTTGCTAGTGAGCAACCTTTTTTTGTATATATTTTTCTTTTGTAGCAAGACCGCCTCGAATGTGTCGCTCTGCTTTGTTAAGATCAAGAACCTTTCTTGCACTAATAGCAAGAGAAGAGTTGATTTCTTGTAGTCTTTGAGTCACATCTTTATGAACTGTGCTTTTGGAAACGCCAAATTCTTTTGCTGTTTGGCGTACAGTAGCATTGTGTTCTATTATGTAATTGGCAATCGCAGTTGCTCTTTCTTCAATATATCCTTTCACTATGTTCCCCTAATTACTTGTTTTTATAGGATATGACATGCAATATTTAAATATGACCATTTTGCTACTAAATATTTTAAAAAAGTTGCCGATAATATTTAAGAGCAAGAAAGTATTAAAAAAATCATTATTTCCGAAAAAAGTTCTTTCATATTTTAGAGATATTGTATATAATGTAGAATGGTGGATATATTATTATGACAACAAACTGACGATAAAGTCATGATAAAATTATATAACAATAGACAAATGTAGTTTGAAAGGAGATTAATGATGTTAGCAACAGATATCGGCATAGATTTAGGTACAGCTAGTATTCTTGTATATATAAAAGGAAAAGGAGTAGTTTTAAAAGAACCTTCAGTAGTGGCATTTGATAGAGATACAAATAAAATCAAAGCAATTGGAGAGGAAGCAAGACTCATGATAGGAAGAACACCTGGAAATATAGTGGCAGTTAGACCACTTAGACAGGGTGTTATCTCAGACTATACAGTTACAGAAAAGATGCTTAAGCATTTTATTCAAAAAGCTATAGGAAGAAGAACCTTTAATAAACCAAGAATAAGTGTATGTATTCCTAGTGGTGCAACAGAAGTAGAAAAGAAGGCTGTAGAAGATGCGACTTTACAAGCAGGAGCTAGAGAAGTTGCTATTATAGAAGAACCGATAGCAGCAGCTATAGGAGCCGGAATTGATATTTCAAAGCCATGTGGAAATATGATAGTTGACATCGGAGGCGGAACAACAGATATAGCGGTAATTTCACTTGGAGGTACAGTAGTAAGTACATCAATAAAGATTGCGGGAGATGATTTTGATGAAGCAATCGTTAGATTTATGAGAAAAAAACATAACCTTCTTATCGGTGAAAGAACAGCAGAGGAAATTAAGATTAAAATAGGAATGGCGTTTCCTAGAGCGGAAGTTGCAACTATGGAAGTTAGAGGACGTAACCTTGTAACAGGTCTTCCAAAGACTATTACAGTTACATCAGAAGAAACAGAAGAAGCTCTTAGAGAAACTACATCACAGATAGTTGAAGCAGTACACAGTGTATTAGAGAAAACACCACCAGAGCTTGCGGCAGATATTGCAGACAGAGGAATTGTTCTTACTGGAGGCGGATGTCTATTACAAGGTTTAGAGGAGTTAATCGAAGACAAAACTGGAATTAACACGATGACAGCGGAAGACCCAATGACAGCAGTGGCTATTGGTACAGGTATGTATATTGAATTTTTGAGTGAAAAGAACTCAGACCGATAATATTTTCAAAGCAGAGCTTTGAAAAAGCAAAAAAAACAAGTTTTTTTTGCCGTACTAAGGTACACGGACTATATGGTGTTTAAATTGAGGATTCCTGAAAGGAGCCGGAATGGTTAGAGGATTGTATACAGCTTATACAGGAATGGTTAACCAACAAAAAAGATTGGATACAATTACAAATAATTTAGCGAATGCATCTACTACAGCTTTCAAGCGTGAAGGAGTGACAGCTAGATCGTTTGATGAATTGTATACAGTTAAGGTTAATGATTTATCAGAACCAAATATCATTCGTAGAATCGGAACTATGAGTTTAGGTGTAAAGATCGGAGAGAATTATACAGATTATGCTCAAGGGTCATTTAAAAGCACTGGAAACACATACGATTTAGCAATAGAGGGAAATGGATTTTTCTCTATATCATTCACAAACAAAAACGGTGAGGAATCGATAAAATATACCAGGGACGGTGAATTTGTAACAGATAATACAGGTACGTTACGTACTAAGGACGGTGACTATGTACTTGGTGAGGGTGGAACGATAAGTATACCAACAGATGCTACACAGATAGGTATAACATCTACCGGTGATATTTATGCTGATGGAGAATATATTGATACTATTAAAATTACTGATTTTGAAGATTATAATTACTTAAAAAAGTATGGCGAGAATATGTATGACGCTATTGATGGAGCTGTAGAGATTGAGTCTACATCGTTAATGCATCAAGGATATTTGGAAGTTTCAAACGTTAATGTAGTAAAAGAAATGGTTGAGATGATTACCATAACAAGAGCGTATGAGAGTAATCAAAAGGCAGTGCAAACAGCAGATGACATGATTCAAAAAGCAGTAAATGAAGTGGGTAAAGTATAGTCTAATGAGGAATAGATATTATGATGAGAGCATTATGGACGGCAGCATCGGGTATGGTAGCACAGCAGACGAATGTTGACGTAATAGCAAATAACCTTTCGAATGTAAATACAATAGGATATAAGACTGAAGCAGCACAGTTTAAAACACTCTTATATCAGATGACACAGTCAAAAACTACGAGTGCAAATGGAGAAACAAAGCCGGTAGGAGCACAGGTAGGATTGGGTACAAGAAACTCAGCTATTACTTCGAATTTTAAACAAGGAGCAATGACTGATACGGGTCTTACAACGGACTTTGCTATAGATGGAAAAGGTTTCTTCGCATTGCTGAATGAAAATGGAGATACTTTATATACAAGAAGTGGTTCTTTTAATTGGGTTTTAGGAAATAATGGGGGAGTTATGCTTTGTAATTCAGAAGCACTTCCTATTCTAGATACAGATGGTAATCCTATAGAGCTTGGACCAGAGTACAATACTAGTTTGGTAGAGATAGATGCAGATAGTAATGTTTGTTATCCTGATGAACAAGGAAATCCACAGCCAATTGGATTCAAAATTGGATTGGTACAATTTTCAAATCCTGCAGGTCTTGAAAAAGCATCTAATAGTACATACAAAGTGACTGAAGCATCAGGTGAAGCTATATATGAAGAATATAATGATGAGCTTAAAAAAAGTGTTGTTAAGCAAGGTTACCTTGAGGCATCAAATGTTCAAGTGGTTGATGAGATGGTAAACCTAATAGTTGCACAAAGGGCATATGAAATGAATTCAAAAGCGATTCAGGCTGCAGATGAGATGCTTGGACAGGCGAATCAGTTGAGACGTTAGTCGTTGAATCAGAGGAGAGATTAATATGGCGATAGATGGTTTAGGAAGTTATTATTCAGATATGTATTCAACGAATACAAGTGGTACAGATAAAAGTACGTCAGCAGATAAACTTGAAGATACTTTAAGCGGTACAAATTATGCAAATGCAACTGCAGATGAGCTTATGGATGTTTGTAAGGAATTTGAATCATATTTTACAGAACAAGTATTCAAGGCTTTGCAAAAAATGGTGCCTGAAAGTGATTCGAGTTCATCAAGTTCATCATCTTATATGAATACATTCGGTGACATGTTGGTGCAAGAATATGCATCATCATCTACAGAACAAGGTGGTCTGGGACTGGCGCAAATGCTTTATGAGCAGATGAAGAGAAACTATAATATAGAGGAATAAGATAAAGGCAAATTTATACATGGAAGTTATAGAAGGATATGTAGAGAAAATTGTATATAGAAATGAAGATAATGGCTACACAGTTATGGTTATTGTATATGACAAAGAAGAAGTGACTTGTGTAGGCAGCTTCCAATATATAAACGAAGGTGAGTACGTAGAGATGTCAGGACATCTAGGTGCTCACCCTTCTTATGGTGAGCAATTTATAGTAGAAAAATATGAAATAAAAGTGCCTGAAGATGAAATGGCGATAGCTAGATACTTGGGTTCTGGCGCGATTAAGGGTGTGGGTGCTGCACTTGCGGATAGGATAGTAAGGAAGTTTAAGGAAGATACTTTCAGGGTTATCGAGGAAGAACCTGAGAGGCTGTCAGAAGTAAAAGGTATTAGCAAAAGAATGGCAGTTGAAATAGCCAGTCAGTTAGAAGAAAAAAAGGATATGAGACAAGCTATGATTTTTTTACAACAGTTTGGTATATCGACGCAGCTGGCAATCAAGATTTATCAGCAATATGGCATTTCAATGTATAATATTATTAAGCTTAATCCATATAAATTGGCAGATGATATTCAAGGTGTTGGTTTTAAAATAGCAGATGAGATAGCGAGAAAAGCAGGGATCAGCAGTGATTCTGATTTTAGAATAAAGAGTGGAATATTATATATCCTTGTGCAGTCTGGGATGAATGGTCATGCGTATCTTCCGGAAGAGGAGCTTATTGAACAGACAAAAGATATGCTTGAAATCATGGAAGCAGATTTTCAGAAATATATAATGGATATGATGATAGATAAGCGTATAGTTGTAAAAGAAATGGAAGGATTAAGATGTATATATGCTTCGGATTACTACTATACAGAGCTATCAATTGCAAGAAAAATGAAAGAGTTAAACAAGAATTCCAGTATACCGGATGAAGTGGTGGAAAAGAAGATAGAAGCCTTACAGAAAGAGTCGGGGATACAATTAGATGAACTTCAAAGAAAAGCAGTGACAGAAGCTGTAAAAAGCGGAATATTAGTAGTTACAGGTGGGCCGGGAACCGGAAAAACAACAACAATAAATATGATTATAAAGTTTTTCTATAGCGAAGGTATGGAAGTTCTTTTGGCGGCTCCGACAGGTAGAGCAGCAAAAAGGATGACGGAAGCCACGGGCTCGGAGGCACAGACAATACATAGAATGCTTGAACTTACAGGAGTTCCGGATGATAGTACTGTTATAACACGTTTTGAAAGAAATGAGCAAAACCCATTAGAGGCAGATGTCATTATTATAGACGAGATGTCTATGGTGGATATGTTTCTTATGAATGCACTTCTTAAAGCAGTGGCAGTAGGGACAAGATTGGTTCTTGTGGGAGATATAAACCAGCTTCCTTCGGTTGGCCCAGGCAATGTTTTAAGAGACATAATCAAGTCGAACGAGTTTAATGTGGTGATGCTTACAAAGATATTTAGACAGGCGACAATGAGTGATATTATAGTTAATGCTCATAAAATCAATGAGGGTGAAATGATTAGTCTGGATAATAATAGCAAAGACTTTTTGTTTATAAAGAGAAATGAAGCTAATAATGTAATAAATGCAATGATTACATTGGTTAAGGATAAATTGCCGAAGTATGTAGATGCAAGTGTTTTGGATGTGCAAGTGCTTACGCCTATGCGAAAAGGGATGCTAGGGGTGGAAAAGCTCAATAATATCCTTCAAGATTTTTTGAATCCAAAAAGTGATGAAAAGAGAGAAAAAGAATATTCGGATGGTGTTTTTAGAGAAGGCGATAAAATAATGCAAATTAAAAATAACTATCAGATCGAGTGGGAATTGCGTGGTTTGCATGGAATTGTAGTAGATAAGGGCACTGGAGTTTTTAATGGAGATATGGGAGTTATAAGAACCATCAATACATATGCCGAAACTATGGAAGTGGAGTTTGATGATAAGAAATACGTAACATATAGTTTTAAACAATTAGATGAATTGGAATTGGCATATGCAGTAACTATACATAAATCACAAGGGAGTGAATATCCTGCAGTTGTGATACCGCTTCTGTCAGGACCTAAGCCACTTATGAATAGGAACTTATTGTATACAGCAGTGACGAGGGCGAAAAAATGTGTTTGCCTTGTAGGAATTGATGGAGCTATAAAGGAAATGATAGATAATGAAAATGAGCAAAAGAGGTATTCGGGACTTGCGTTGGCATGTAAAATGGTAGAAGATACTTTGGCGTGGGAGGGATAGTTTATAAGGGAGAAAATTAGAAATAGGGATTGGTTATCACTGTTATACCCTAGAACATGTGTGATTTGTGATAATATTCTGGAGGAACAGATTTCAAAGAAAAATAAAGTAGTGGATATATGCAGAGAATGTCATGGCAAGATGGTCTTTGTTTGTGAACCAAGATGTAAGAAGTGCGGTAAGCCTCTAAATGAAATTGAAAAGGAATATTGTGGCGATTGTGTTAGGAGTGTACACTTTTATGATTACGGTCTGGCGTTATATCATTATGATGAAAATATAAAAAGAGCTATTTATAAGTTTAAGTATAAGAATTATAGAATTTATAGTGAGTTTTTTGGACAGCAGCTGGCAAAACATTTTGAGGCGGAAATAAGAAAATGGAAGCCGGATGCATTGATACCGGTTCCTATACATAGCAAGAGAAAAAGATTCAGGGGCTATAATCAATCGAAATTATTAGCTGATGAGATATCAAAAAATTTAAACTTGCCAGTTGATGACGACTTGCTGATAAGAACTAAGCATACTATACCGCAGAAAGAATTATCACATATATTGAGAAAGAAAAATATAGAAAATGCTTTCAAAATAGAGAGAAATATAGTAAAATATAAATGTGTAGTTATTGTTGATGATATATATACAACAGGAAGCACGATAGATGAGTGTAGTAAAATCCTTAAAGGTGCGGGAATTGAAAAAGTATATTTTTTAGCACTCAGTGTAGGTTTTGAATAAAATATTTTTAATTGAATGGAGGTTATTTTATGGAAGTAAAGAATTGCAGAGATTGTGGGAAATTATTTAATTATTTGGGAGGACCAAGAGTTTGCCTTGATTGCAAGAAATTAATAGAGGATAAATTTGATGAAGTAAAGAAATTCATATTTGATAATCCACGTGCAACTATTCCTGAAATTTCTAAAGAGATGGAGGTTAGCATTCCGCAGATTAACCAGTGGATTAGGGAAGAAAGACTTTTGTTTGCAGAAGATTCTATGGTAATGATTGACTGTGAATCATGTGGAGCAGCTATTAGAACAGGAAGATTTTGTGAAAAATGTAAAAATGGTATGGCAAATGATTTAGGAAATATGTATAAAGAAAAGAAGCAAGAAACGAGAAAAGTTGAAAAAGATAGAGAGAGAATGAGATTTTTAGATAAATAGTAGATTGGACTAAAGTCCGAACAAAACGAATAAGTTTGTTTGCAAGAATACCGAATTAGTTGTGATAGCACAACTAATTCGGTATTCTTAAGTTGGTGTATTATTACTCTGAGGATGAAGTTTTTTTGTTTTAAGACTAAAGTTCTGACGAAAACTACCGATATTAAACTTAGAAACAATAAAAAGGAGGCGAAAAATATGCGTATAGATGCTTTTAATCAAATAAGTCAAATAAGTCAGGTATATGGACCGAACGGAAAGATGAAAACATCTAATGTCAGTCCGGCATCGAAGACAGATAAGGTAGAAATATCAAGTTTTGGAAGAGATTTACAATTAGCAAAACAAGCAGTTAAGAATGCTCCGGATGTAAGAGCAGACAAAGTAACAGATCTTAAGGCAAAGATAGATAATGGAACATATGAGGTTTCGGCAGAAAGCTTTGCGGATAAGCTTTTGGCTAAGTATGACGAGTTAAATAGTTAGGAGAGGTAGAATGGCTATTTTAATAGAAGAGCTTATAACTGTTTTTTCAGGGGAGAATGAAATTTACAAAGAATTGGTGTTGCTTTCTAGGGATAAATCAGGAATTATAATCGGCAAAGAGCTTGAAAAATTACAAGAATTTACTGCTAGAGAGCAAAGACACCTTGAAAAATTAGCTAAACTTTAAAAAAAGAGGGTGGAGGTAATGGAAGACATTGCCTTGGTGTTAAATAAAAAGTCTGAAGAATTAACAGTTAAAACTTTGATTTCTTTACTGGATGGACAAGAAAAAGAGCAAAGTGAGCTGATTAAAATTCATGACGAGTTGGGAAGAAACTTAAAGGATATACAGTTTTTTAATGATATGAATAAAAATCTTATAGAGCAGTCGTTAGATATGATTGAGTTTGATTTAAATATATATAAAAGTATGTATCAAGCACCGGAAATAGCAAATTATACGAAAACAGCAACTAATGCGGCTCCGACTTTAGAATATGGAGTGTTTGACGCAAAACAATAGAGAGGGTGAATAGCGATGCCATTAATGTCAAGTTTATATACAGGAGTAAGTGGCTTACAGTCAAGTCAGGTAGGCATAAATACAACAGCACACAATTTAGCAAATGTATATACAGAAGGATACGTAAGACAACAGATTTCCTTTGCTGATACGACATATATGAAGGTGGGCTATTCTGCTGTAAATACAAAACAAATAGGTCTCGGTGTTGTCGCAAATAGTACACGACACATCAGAGACATTTTATTAGATAAATCATATAGGCAAGAGGTTGGAAGAGAAAATTACTATAGCGCGCATTATAATGCTGTAGAAGAAATAGAGACCATAATGGGCGAGCTTGAGGGCGTTGCATTTCAGGATGCACTTAAGGAGTTAAAGGAAGCATTAAATGAGATGGCGAAAACTCCTGACAGTACTGTTTCCAGAGCTGGATTAGTAATGTGTGCAGATGAATTTGTTACAAAGGTAATGTCAGTAAGTGGTCAGTTACAATCGTATCAAGCTAGACTTGATCAAAAGGTTAGCGATACAGTTGACAGGATAAATGAGCTCGGAGATGCCATAGTAGAATTGAATATGAAGATTATTTCAATAGAATCACCGGGTATAGAATCAGCAAATGATTTAAGAGATTTAAGAGATAATGCATTAGATGAACTATCAAAGCTTATTTACATTTCCTATGAAGAAGATCAATATGGTCAGGTAACAGTAAGAGCAGAAGGCGAAGAATTTGTTACTAAAGGCGGCTGCTTTCATATGGGAGTTGCTCAGTTAAATATAGAAGATGGTTCGGGGTATTTAACACCAGTATGGCCACAACTAGAAAACAGTAAGGTATTTATACTAAATACAGAGATATCTACGAGTAAGAATAATGATATTGGATTATTAAAAGGCATGTTGGCAGCCAGAGGCGACCATATTGCAGACTACACAGAGATTCCACATGAGCCTGTTAAACCTACATTGGAAGATTTTTTACTTTCAGATGGTACTTATGATGAGGTGGCATATAGGGCAGCAGTAAAAGATTACTGGGAAATAGATTATGTTGCTTATGAGGCTAGTGCGGAACAGTACAACAAAACAATAGGAAACTCTATAGTTATGACGACGCAAGCTATATATGACCAGCTTATAAATGGTATTGTGACGATGATAAATGATACATTGTCACCAAATAAAGAAACTACAATACCGGCTGGAACAACTCTTACAATTCCAGCAGGAGTAGCCTATAATTCTTTGGATGATAGTGTGAAAGCAGCGATGAGTGGGTTGTATACAATGGATGATAAAGGAAAGCTTATATCGGATGTTACGTTTACATTAGCTTCTGATATTACTGTACAGGCGTTAGATAAAGAAAATGCACCATATACAGCTGATGGAGAACAAGGAATAGAGCTTTTTGTAAGAAGAGATACTAGTAGCAGATATACAGAACTTACAGCTTCGGATGGAACAGTATTTAAGGTATACAATCCGTACAATGATTTAGGCTTTGAGGGTTTATATACTTCGGACAATGTAGAAATTAATGTACTTATAAAAGATGATTATTCATTACTGGCGTTTTCTGATGCAGAAGGTGCTAATAACTTAAAATTAGGAGAAAGTATAATTAAACAGTGGGATACTCCAACAACTAACTTGGATCCAAATAATCTTACACCAAAGGATTTTGATGATTATTATACAGGATTAATGGGGGTTATAGCGAACGAAGGATATCTTTATAGAAACATTGCAGAAACGCAACAAGTTACAGCAAACTTTATCAATTCTTCAAGGGAAGCGATAACGGGTGTATCTTCAGAAGAAGAATTATCAAATCTTATAAAGTTTCAAAATGCATATGGAGCAAATTCCAGATATATAAATGCAGTGGCAGAAATGATAGATACACTTATAAATAGAGTGGGAGTACACTAGGAGCTTTTGATTAAGTAGCTCTAGAATGGAGGGAATATGCCAAATACATTTTTCGGATTAAATATAGGAACGCTAGGTGTATATGCAGCAAATGTTAACTTAAATGTAACTGCAAATAATATATCTAATAAAGAAACAGAAGGTTATGCAAGGCAAAAAGCAACGCAGCAAGCTACAAGAGCTTTGAGAGTACATCAAAAATACGGTATGATTGGTTCTGGTGTAGAAACAACAGATATAAGCAGAATAAGAGATGCTTACTATGATGTGAAATATCAAAATAATCAAACAAGATTAGGCGAAAGCTCATCGAAATATTATTATATGTTACAGATAGAGGATTATTTCAATGAATCAAAAGTAGATGGATTTACAGAGCAATACAGTAATCTTTTTGACTCTTTAGAAGACCTACAGAAGATGCCTGATGATGTAACCACGAGAAATGCATTTTTAACTAATGCACAAAGTCTTCTTGAATTTATTGAAAAGATAAAATCTGATCTGGGTTCTGTTCAGGAGGATATAAATGCAGAAATAAGCAGCAATGTTGATAGAATAAACTCAATTGCGGCTGAGATTGCAGCACTAAATAAGCAAATAAATGTAGTGGAGCTAACAGGAGCAAAAGCAAATGAACTTAGAGATAGAAGAGAACTCTTGTTGGATTCATTATCTGAAATAGTCGATATTGATACAAACGAAAAATTCTATGATAATGGCAAATCTGAATTCACAGTAAGGATAGGGGATGGTATACTTGTAGACGACTATGATTACACTACCTTAAAGGTTGTCAGCAGAAAAGAATTTGCAGATGAGGACGATATTGTAGGTTTATATGATATAGAATGGGCATATGGGCACACTTTTAATCCTGTTAAAGAGGGTATTGGCGGAATTTTAAAATCTTTATTTGAAGTAAGAGATGGAAATAATGGTATAAAAGAAGATAATGACGTATCATACGCGATAAAGTATAAGGGTATTCCATATTATGTAAACGAACTAAATGAATTTTTAGATACTTTTACACAAACATTTAATGATATTCATAGCAAGGGAACAAATCTAGAAAATGAGTCCACAGCGGATATTCCAATGTTTGTAATAAATGAAGAAGGAAAACATATAGTTAATCCTATATTAATGAAAAATCCGAGACTTATGGCTACTAGTTATGATATTACGGATGGTGTTGGTCAGTATGATTTAGTATCTGAGCTTGTTGAAACTAAAAATGCAAGAGTATATGAAGGTGGAACAGCAAACGAGTTTTTAAGTTCTCTTATTACAGAAATATCAGTAGATACCAGAAAAACAAAAAATTTAACAACAGCATATGAAAATATGCAGACCACTATTCAAAACCAAAGACTATCTGTTATGGGTGTGGATACAGATGAAGAAGCTATGAATCTTGTAAAATTTAGAGAAGCGTTTAATTTATCAGCAAAGGTTATTTCTGTAATGGCTGAAATTTATAGTAAACTTATTAACGAAACAGGAGTATAATGAAAGGAAGTGTAGCTGATGCGTATTACAAATGGTATTATGGTAAATAACTCTTTGTATAACATAAATAAAAACAAAGAGCTGGCAGATAAAATAAATGCTCAAATTTATACAACAAAGAAGATTCAAAGACCTTCAGAGGATCCCATTGTTGCGATGAGAGCTTTGCGATTACGTACTACTCTCAATGAGATTAATCAGTATGTAGACAAAAACATACCAGATGCTGAATCATGGATGACATCTACAAAAGATGCTATGAGCAGTATAAGCGATGTAATTTCTCAAATTAAATATTATGTAAACCAAGGTGTTAGTACTTATAACACTATAGATGAAAGAAATGCAGTTATTACATCTCTTAAGGAATATAGAAATGCATTATACCAAGATGGAAATGCTGACAATGCAGGAAGAACTGTTTTTACAGGTTATAAAACAAATGATTCACTGACATTTACAAAGGCTGAACCAGAAACCGTATATACAATAAAAGAGAACTTTAGCTTTGACGATGTAAATAGAGTAAATAGAGTTGTAGGTGTAAAACAGACAGATATAAACAATTTAACGGCACCTAATGCTGTATCGAATATATATGTAGGAACAGATATCTCAAATAATACATTAAATATCGTTAAGATGGCATATAAAGATATAGATTTGTCCTCTGCAATAAATATTGAATCCAGTAATACTAATATTAACGGTGCAACAGTTACAGTAAAAAGCTTTGATACTTTGGGTGATTCGGTGTATAATGTAAGTGATAATGAAATTGTATTTGTGGCAGAGACTGGAGAACTTATCTTTGGGCAAGAGATATATAAAAAAATGAACGGCTCTGAATTTTCAGTTACATATACAAAAACAGGATTTGATGAAGGGGATTTAAAACCAGAACATTATTTTGATTGTGAAAAGACAGTTCAAACTGGAACTGATTCAAATGGAATTGCTGTATATGATACGAAAACATATACATCTAAGGATCAGACAATTGATTATACCATTGGCTTCAACCAGACGATAACGATAAATACACAGGCAAAAGATATATTGACTCATAGTTTGGGAAGAGATATAGATGAGATGATAGAATCTCTTGAAGCAGCAATAAGAGCACAGGAAAAGATAGATTCTATTAATAAGAAATTAGCAATAACAACAAATACAGCGGATGTAACAAAATTGGATGCATTGCTTGAGGTAGCGAAACTAGAATTAACATATGCTGAAGGCAATATGAAAACGAGTTTTTCAGAAGCTATAACAAAATATAGTAATCATCAAAACAAGATTTCAGAAGAGATGTCGAGCCTAGGTGCAAGAATGAGCAGACTAGACCTTGTAAAAGATAGACTTGAACAGCAGCGTTTAAGTGTTGAAGAATTAAAGAGCAAGAATGAAGATACGGATTTAACTACAGCGGCTGTACAATTTAAGACCGCATCTGATGTATATGATGCATCTTTAGCGGCGGCAGCAAAGATAGTACAACAAACATTGCTTGATTTTATTTAAAATAAGTCGGAAGGAGAAAGAGTATGACAATTAATACACATTTATTTGGGGAAGTAGAAGTAGATACTAGTAAAATAATAACATTTGAGGGAGGCATAATAGGATTTCCGGATATGAAATCGTTTTTGCTTATACATGACTCAGAAAATGAACCAGTAAGTATATCATGGTTACAATCTATTGATGAACCAGAGTTTGCAATGCCAGTTATTGATCCGCTTTTATTATTTGATGATTATAACCCAGAGGTAGAAGATGAAATATTAAAGCCTTTAGGAGGAATCGGTGAAAATAATATGTATGTACTTGTCACAATGACTGTACCAAGTGATATTACAAATATGACGGCAAATCTTAAGGCACCAATAATAATAAATACAGATAATTTAAAAGCTTGTCAATTGATTATAGATGATGAAGAATATATAGTAAAGCATCCGGTTTACGAGGTTTTAAAGGCTAAAAGGGAGGACTAATTATGCTAGCATTATCAAGAAAAAAGGACGAAGCTATAGTTATAAATAATAATATCGAAATTACAATAATAGAAGTAAAAGGTGATCAAGTAAAGCTTGGAATAACAGCACCTAAGTCAGTACCTATATATAGAAAAGAAGTATACGTACAGATTCAAGAGGCAAACAAAGAAGCTGCTCAAAATTCAGTGCTTGACGCATTAAAGAAACTTTAAATATTAAAAAAATATTAAATTTTCTTATAGTACTTAATTTTTTGCCTAAATATACCGACAAATAATTAAGAAACAGTTTATTGTCATTTGGGCCGAAGGAACGGCAGAATGGAGGAATTATTATGGCAAAGATAGAGGGCGTATCTAGTTTAGTTAACTCTCAAAATCAAGCAAGACCACAATCAGTATCGCAGGCAAGACCGGTAGAGGCAGTAAAGGTAACATCAGAGATGAGTACTGCTTCAACAGATGTTGCGAAACAGCAATTAGTGGTAGCAGGTAAAGAGAATGGCGGTGCAAAGGATGGCACGAGCGAACAACAAAGAGAATTATCAAATGAGCATATAAAGAAAGCCGTAGCTGACCTAAATAAAAAGATGAATAACACATCTTGCCAGTTCGGAATACATGAAGGAACAGGTAGAGTCACAATCAAGGTTGTGGACAAAGAAACTAAAGAAGTACTCAAAGAATTTCCTGCAGAAGAAACATTGAAGATGATTGAAAAAGCTTGGGAACTTGCAGGAATTATGGTTGATGAAAAACTTTAGGAGGAAGGAGTAGCTATGGGTATAAGATTATCAGGTATGATATCGGGTCTTGATACAGATAGTATTGTTAAAGAACTGGTATCAGCATATAGTACAAAAAAAGATAAATATGTAAAATCGCAGACTAAGCTTGAGTGGAAGATGGATGCTTGGAAATCTCTTAATACTAAGGTATATGATTTCTATACAAGTAAACTTAGTAATTTAAGGCTTTCATCCACATACAACAAAAAGGCTGTTACAGTATCAGATACAAGCAAAGCAAAGGTATCAGCATCTAGTAGTGCAGTAAATGGAACACAGAGATTGGCAATTAAACAGTTATCAAAGAGTGGCTATTTAACAGGTGCAAAATTAGGAAATACATCAGATGGAAATAAAGTTACAGGTAGCACCACATTGTCTCAACTTGGAGTATCAGGTGATACAAATATAAATGTTGCAGTAGATGGAACGTCAAAAACCGTAGGGTTATCAGGCGATATGACGATAAATCAATTTGTAGCAAATTTGAAAGATGCCGGACTTAATGCAAGCTTTGATGAAGCACAACAAAGATTTTATATAAGTTCGAAAACGAGTGGAGAAGAACACGATTTTTCACTTACAGGTGATGCAAATGGTGTGAGTGCTTTAAAGAGTTTAGGAATATTTTCTATGTCTAAACAAGATGTTTCATCATATGAGAAATGGGCAGGTTACTCAGATTCAAGTTTAGAACTTATGGCACTCAATGAGTATCTTGATAAAACTATAAGTACTAAAAATAAATCTTTAACAGAACAAAATACAAGTTTGACTAATGAAAATAATTCACTTAATTCACAAAATAATAATTATAAAAATTATAATAATTATGCCGGAAAAACAGCAGAGCAAAAAGTATCAGCAAGAGAATCTTTACAAAAAGATATTACTAAAGCAGCAGAAGCTTATGAAAAGAAAGTAATTGAGATTAATGATAATGATACACTAACTGCTGAAGATAAGGATAAGCAGAAGGAAGAGGCTAGAGCAACACTTGATGCATATCAAGATGCTATGGAAGAGTATAATAGGATAGATGCTCAAACAGGTTTTTCTGCTGAGTATACAGATGGCAAGTGGGAAGTTACAGGTGAAGCAAACAGTGCAGCGATAGAGAATTATGTAAATACCAATAAAGCTAAGATAGATGCAAATAGTGAAGTTATTAAAGCTAATAGCGAAGAAATTACAGCTAATAAAGCTAAAATAAATGAAAATACAGAAGTGATGAATAAGACATATAAGTCAAGAGAGGATATATTAGCGCTTCAGTATAATGCAGGTGATGAAGAAAATGAAGATATGGTTAACTGGGTATCAGATTTTGAAAATGATGAAACTTATCAGTCTATAAAAGCTAAGTTTGATAAAATATCATCGGATGCAGCTAATATATTGAGTCAGTTTAACGATAATGTAGATTTGGGTGTGTCCAATGCAGTGCGTATTGAAGGACAGGATTCAATTATTCAATTGAATGGAGTGGAGTATCAATCTAATACAGATAACTACTCTATTAATGGGCTTACAATCACAGCTACAGGAACTACCGCTATGAATGAGGCTGGTGAGTATACTGAGTTTATTGATGTCACTACAAATACAGACGTAGATGGAATATATAATATGATAAAGGATTTCTTTAAGTCATATAATGAGCTTATAAAAGAAATGGATTCTTTGTTTAATTCGTCTACATCGAAAGGATATGAACCTCTTACAGATGAAGAAAAAGATGAAATGTCTGAGACGGAGATAGAGAAATGGGAGAAGAAAATAAAAGACTCATTACTGTCTAAGGACGATACATTAAGTAGTGTTATATCTTCAATGAAAACAAATATGTCAAAGTCATATACAGTAGGAGATAAATCATATTCATTGGCGAGCTTCGGTATATCAACTCTATCATATTTCTCGTCAGCAACAAATGAAAAGGGCGTATATCATATAGACGGAGATAGTGAGGACTCAAGTACATCGGGAAAAACTGATAAGCTTAGAGCTGCTATTGCAAATGATCCAGAGTCAATAGTACAATTCTTTTCACAACTTACAGCTGGAGTGTATGAAGAACTTACTAAGAAGATGGCGTCTTCAACGGTGAGCAGTGCGTTTACGCTATATAATGATAAGTCTATGCAGAGCCAGTACAACGACTATAAAAAGACTATTAGTAAATGGGAAGATAAGATAACAGCATATGAAGAAAAGTATTATAATCAGTTTACAGCGATGGAAAAAGCCTTATCTTCATTGCAATCACAGACATCTTCACTTACAAACTTGTTTAGCTAAAACTAATTATATATAATGGGAGGAACAGTATGACAGCAACAAATCCATACGAGCAATATGCAAATAACAAAATAATGACAGCTGCTCCGGCGCAACTTACACTTATGCTATACGAAGGAGCTATAAAGTTCTGCAATCTAGCAATAATGGCCTTAGAGAAAAAAGATATTGAAAAGGCACATATAAACATTACTAAGGTAGAACGTATAATACAAGAGTTTAGAGATACATTAGACTTTAAATATCCTGTAGCTAAAGATTTTGATAATGTATATTCGTATGTGTATGATAGGCTAATTGAAGCAAACGTTAAAAAGGATATCGAAATATTAGAAGAAGTATTAGGACACTTAAGGACCATGAAAGAAACATGGGAAGAGGTAATAAAACGTGCAAAACAACCAAACAGAGCATAATTATATAAAGATTCTTTTAGAAAGCCTTGATAAAAAACTAACTGTTCTTAATCAAATAGAGGTATGGAGTACAAAGCAAAGTGAAATAATTAATGATGAGAAATTTGACTTTGATGAATTTGATAATACAATACAGGAAAAAGAAAAGCTAATAAATGAAATAAACATTTTGGATAGCGGATTCGATACAGTATATAAAAGAGTTAAAGATATGCTGTCTGAGAACAAGGATGCATATACAGAGGATATATCTAAGTTAAAAGAGCTTATAAAGGCTATAATGGATAAATCTATGGATATTCAAGCTAAAGAACAAAGAAATAAAGAGAGCTTTTCAAACCGTACACAAGTGCTTCGTAAAGAAGTTAAAGTGGCAAAGAATACAAACAAAGTCGCTGCTGACTATTATCAGAGTATGAATAAACTGAATGTAATAGATCCTCAGTTTATGGATTGGAAAAAATAGTTGCAAAAAAATAAAAAAAATTGTAAAATGGTATAAAGTAAAAAATATTTGTACCGATATATAAAGTGTAAAGCAAAATGGTAGTTACCTTAACAAAAGGTTAATTATAAATAAGCAAATAATAGGGGCAAGGATGCCTCTCAAAATTCAAGGAGGAATAACTATGGTAGTACAACACAATCTAACAGCGATGAACACTAACAGACAGTTAGGCATCACAACAAACAGTCAGGCAAAGTCAACAGAAAAGTTATCATCAGGTTACAGAATTAACCGTGCTGGTGATGATGCAGCAGGTCTTTCAATTTCAGAGAAGATGAGAAATCAGATTAGAGGTCTTGGTAAAGCTTCTACAAATGCACAAGATGGTATCTCAGCTATACAGGTAGCAGAAGGTGCATTAAATGAAACACACTCAATCTTACAGAGAATGAACGAACTTGCAACACAAGCAGCAAATGATACAAACACAACTATTGATAGAAATTCTATTGATAAGGAAATTAAGGCACTTGTTTCTGAAATTGACAGAATCCAGTCAACAACACAGTTCAATACTATGAACTTACTTGATGGTAACTTCACAGGAAAGAACCTTCAGATTGGTTCTTTATCAGGACAGTCAATCAATATTTCTATCAGTAAAATGGACGCAGGTAGCATAGGTGTTACAGGACTTAGCGTAAGTACATTTGCATCAGCTGGAACAGCAATGAGTGCTATTCAATCAGCTATTGACAAAGTATCAGATCAACGTTCAGCACTTGGTGCTTTACAGAACAGACTTGAGCACACAATTGCCAACCTTGATACAACAGCAGAAAATACTCAAGCAGCTGAATCACGTATTCGTGACGTAGATATGGCTAAAGAAATGGTTGAGTACAGCAAGAACAACATTCTTGCACAAGCTGGTCAATCAATGCTTGCACAAGCTAATCAGTCAAATCAGGGTGTTTTATCACTGTTACAGTAATTTTACTATCAAAAAAAGCCAGCACATGCTGGCTTTTTTGGTAATATGAGAAAAAAATAAAAGTAAAGGAATTTGAAATTATGGACTCTAATATTAAAGCTGAAGAAGAAGTTTTAGAAGATGCAAAAAGGATGTTAATATGGGAAAAGTTGCATTTAGATAATTGGAAGCAGGCTATAAATAAAGTAAATATGTATTTATCAGAGAAGACAGAGGAGGCATATGAAAAAATAGTTGGGTTGGTAAAAAGCGAAGAAGTGTTAAAAAACTATTTAATGACTTCTGAGTTTGCTTACATGGTAGTGGTTATATCTATTTACGAAGAAGAAAAGTCAGCAGGTATTAAAAAAACAATATTTACTAGTAGTGAATCAGTTGAAGAGTTGATAAATTATATTGCAAAAATAAAATTTTGGATATGGAGATTAGAGTTTGAAGAAAGAAAGGAAGATTTAGAAGATTTTAATGTTTTTATTGAAAAAGAAGATGTTTCCCCAATTGCAGTTCATTTTATGCTAAGAATTGCAGCTTTTGACAAAGTAAAAGCATCTTTTTTGGTGGCATTATCTTATCGAAAAAAGAGAAAAGACGTGGAAGCATTACGGATGCTTTTGTATGCCAATACATTAGAGAATGATGAGTTGATAATTTGTGAAATAGCCGATATTTATGTTGGGATTGGAAAGATAGAAGAAGCTATGAATATTGTAAAGATGATAGAAAAACCAACAGAGCATATAGAAAAATATATGGACAAGTGGGAGAAGAAATATGCAAGATAGATTAGATGAAACAAAAATAGAATTTATTATGTGTGTTAATAATGACATTTATGCCGATGAGAGTATAAGATATATTAACAGATTAGAGATACCTAACGGATATAGTATAAATATAACAAAAGTATATGATGCAAAATCCATGACATCAGGGTATAATGATGCAATGAAAAAAAGCGATGCAAAGTATAAGGTGTATTTACACCAAGATGTATTTATAGTGAATAAGAATTTTTTGTATGAGATATTGAGGTGCTTTGAAAACAGTAGAATAGGTATGTTGGGAATTGTGGGTGGTGAAAATATACCAGAAAGTATAGTACCATGGACAGTAGAACGGGTTGGAAAAATATATACAAGTAATATAAAGACTTCGTCACTTTGTAGGTTTGATAAGCTTATAGAGGATGATTTAGAAGTTTCTTTTATAGATGGTCTTTTAATGGTCACTCAATATGACATAGCATGGAGAGAAGACATTTTTTTAGGATGGGATTTTTATGATTTATCTCAATGTCAAGAATTTATAAGGCATGGATATAAGGTGGTGGTGCCATATCAAGAAGATGCCTGGGTTATACATGATGATGGATACTTAAACTTGATAAATTATTATAAAGACAGGGAAATCTTTAAGAAAGAATATATAGATTAGAACTAAGCACAGGCTATCTAATTCCTGTGCTTTTTGATACAATGTCAATTATTTTTGGTAGTTGAATTTCATAAGAATAATTATCTCGAACTTTTTGATAACCGCTCATAGCAATGGTTATTCTTTCTCTTTCGTGTGATAGATAAAAGTAAGTTTTTTCTTTTAACTCTTCTAGCGATTTAAATGTTTCTAAATCTTTTCCTATTGTAAAAAGTTCTTCTATCTCCTCTTGGTGATTTGACATTACAAATCCACCACATGTCATGATGTCAAATACTCTTTGAGGTATTCCTGTACAAATAGATGGAAGTGTAATATTGAGATTAATCTTACTAAGGTGAAAAACCTTATTTGCATCCGTTTTATAGTCTATTGGTGGATGTGTATTTATAGAATCTAAAAATCTGCTTGTACTATTTGTATATAAATCAATTACATTATTTTCGGCTAAAGTATTTAGGACGGTTAGACGATCCATTTCTGATAGTTTTCTACTTAAAATAAGTAATCCAAGGTAAAGGTTTGGAGGGCAGTCAAATGGTACCCAAGATTTAGCAGATAAATTATTTAAGTAGTATTCTAACACTTCATCTGAAACTATAGGCCATTCTTTCGGTTGACTCCAGTTGCAAAGATGTTTTACTAAATAAGACTTAAGTTCAAGTGCAATATTATCTGGAAGTGCATTAATAGTACTGTTATAGTTATTGTCCTCGTATAAGTTTCCAACAAAGGATATATCATGGGAAAATTTTAGTTCATCTTCAGATGATATAAATAAGTTCTGAGTCATTGAAGTACTTGCAGCTAAAGGCATATGAAATATATTTGGAGCACCTAATGCTTTTAAATAGTTGCATTCAGATTTGTCGAAAACAAATGTGAAGTTATTTTTATTGTAGATAGCTTTATGAAAAAATGACATAAGGGGCGAATCGTATGTCCATGAAATATATGGAATTGTAAACTCATTTGCTATGTCCGAAACTTCGGGTATAAAAAGAAAAGATATAATAAAATCAAAGTCAGTATGATTTTTACTTAATAAGGAGTGAAGAACTGTAGAGGCTTCATTATTTTGGTTAACAGGGTCAAATTCATAATCAAAAATCTGGTATGTATGGTTAAGACTTTTCAAAGCTATAGGTAAATATACATGGCATTTAATTGAATGTACATATAAAAAACGCATAAAATCCTCCTTAACAGTAAAAAAATTGATATTTTATTATAACATAAAAAGACTATTCAGTCATTACATAACTTGTAAATAGTCAAAGAATATGCTAGTATATATCTAATATATTAGTGGAAAGAGGAATAAAATTTGAAAAAAATATTGTTTTTCCAATGGTGTTGTTTTATGCAAAAGGACATACAAAATACATTGGAAAAGTGGAAGGATAGAAACTTAATAGAATATGAATGTATATCATATGAGTTTAAGGATTGGGATAATGATGAGTATTTCATGAGAAAATTTCCTGATAGGTTGGAAAATATTAAGCCGGATATAGTTATATCGGTGAACTTTATGCCATTGGTTTCGGAAATATGTGAAAGGTATGGAATTGAATATATTTCTTGGGTATATGATGCGCCTATGCATATTAGAAAGGTGGAAACACTTAAGAATAGCTGTAATAAGGTGTATATGTTTGATAGAGGAGAATGTAATAAGCTTAATTTAGAAGGTTATAAAAATGTATATCACATGCCTCTTGCAGTGGATTTTAACAGAGTGCAAAATGATATAGCAAATAGTCAAGAAGATTATAGTTGTGATGTTTCTTTTGTAGGAAGAATGTATAATTCGGATTATGTTTATATAAGACAAGCATTGCAAAGTATAAATAGTATTATGTTAACTAAACTTGATGGTATAGTTCAAAAACAAATTGGAACTTTAAACTATATTATAAGAGATAGCTTGAATGACGAAATAGTAGAAATTGTGGCAGAGGATTTATTGAAAGCTAGTTTTAATAATGGGCGAAAAGTGATTTTGCAGGAGCTTGAATATGCGTTGGCTACATATACCACAAGTATTAAGAGGAAATCAATACTTATGGGTGTTTCAAAACTAAAGAATTGTAACTTTGATATATATACATCAGAAGATATTTCGTTTTTAAAAGATGCAAGAAATAAAGGGGTTGCAGCATATTATAGGCAAATGTATAAGATATTTAGTCAAAGTAAGATTAATTTGAATATTACATTAGATATTATAAAAACTGGAATGCCACTTAGAGTTATAGATATTTTTGGGGCAGGAGGATTTTTACTTACGAATTATCAAGAGGAGTTTTTAGAATATTTTGAGGAGAGAAAGCATTTGATTATTTATCGTAGCATTGAAGAGGCTATAGATTTGGTTAGATACTATTTGGTAAATGAGGCAGAAAGAAAGCAAATAGCATATAATGGTTATTTAAGAGCAAAAGAATGTCTTGAAATGGAAAAGGTTTTATACAGGCTCATTTTCGGAGAGTAAGGTAGCTAAATAATCCTTAATATTTTCATTGAATAAGGAAGAAGCGATAGGTATTATATCATTAAAAAGTCTTTTTTGATCGCTTAATAATGTTAGAGGTAAAAAATTAAGAATTTCATTATTTGATAATAAGATTCCCTTGTTATTAAAGTAATTATTTAAAAATGTATGCAGATATACTTGGGTATCATTACGTGTAATGGTAAGTTCTTCGATAATAGAAGAAAATACAATGGGTAATGAATCTATTTGTGTCTGTATATCGGTCAAAGAAATGGCAAAGCATAGAATGGAAGAATATATTTTATCAATAGAAAGGTTAAAAATGCTTTCAGGACAGGTTTTAACTAAAGGAAGATTCTTAAAATATAATTTTAGGTAATCGGTGTACTCATCGTTTAAAGTATAGAAGCTAAAAGTGAAATTCATTCTCTGATGTAGATATTCATACATATATATAGGATTTTTAATTATAATGTTTATAAATGGGCAGCACAAAGAATTATAAAACAAGTCATCTCCGAGAAGCTTTAAAGAGAATCCAGCCATATCAAAAGTTATAACAAGGCTAGGCTTTAAATCACGAAGTGTTGACATTATAGAATTATCATAAGTACTGTTTGAAACTGAAGTGTCTTCTATGGCAACGATATAAACATTATAATGCATATTTATTAGAATAGACTCTAGATGTTTTGCGCAAAGAATGTGAAAATTATATGGTGATGATGAAATGGCAATAAGTATGTTTTTTTGTGCATTTAT
>JAVBUL010000291.1:0-4511 GCA_031555415.1 Lachnospiraceae bacterium
TGACATTATATAATCTAATGAAATTTTTGTCAATAACTGTTTTAAATACATTTTGACATTTAACATTTATTTTTGATTATCCAATATCAGACATTTTATTCAATTCTATTATATTCTCAAAGATTCCTTCTGTTTCAAATAAAATAATTTCATTTTCGCCAACCTTCAAATATGGTGCAGGAATATATAATCTTTTTTGAGGTCCGATATTCCAGTATCTACCAATATTTATTCCATTTACAAAGGCACAACCTTTACCCCAGCCTTTAAAATCAAGGAATGTATCTCCTATTTCTTCTATATTAATTAAGAATTTATAGAATGCAGGAGTCCCTTCTATATAATCTTTGTTAAAGTCGATATTTTGTATATTATCCAAAGATAATGTATAAATATCCCAGTTATTATGCATATGTCCATTCAATTGAACACATCCATCGATTCCTTTTCTTTGTTGTTCAAGCAATGGTCCAAAGTTTACTCTTCCCATATTTTCAACAAGAATATCTATACTATCATCTTTTTTTACATCAACCTGTACATCATGCTCAGTTAGCAAATCCCTATCATACAGTGTAACTACATGTTTTTTGTCAACATATAGATTTGCCCTGTCATTTGCCTTCCAAAGCCTAACTTTATTTAAATTTTGCTCCTTTGCTAATTTTGAATGATATAGGATATATCCATAATTTTGCCCTAGCTTTTCCATAGATGTTGTATATGGTAATGATATAGGAGTACTAATATCATCTAGTACTGAAAATAAGCTTACCTTTTCTTTAACTTCCAGCTTTCCATAATTGATTCGTTTTATATCAGTGCTTAATTTAACTTCCGGAATATGGGCATGTTTTTTGATTACTTCTTTATATCTTTTATATTTTTCGGTTATCTGTCCATCTTCGGTAAGTACTGCATCATAATCATATGAAGTTACATCCGGTGTTAAAGCATCATAATAATTCGAACCATTCATAAATCCAAAGTTAGTGCCACCTTCAAACATATAAATATTGACATGACCTAATTCTAACATATCATCTAAGTCTTTGACACTTTCTTCAAGATTTCCTCTCATGTGACCACCATTTCCCCAATGGTCAAACCATCCTACCCAAAACTCAGTACACATAAGTGGGCCACCGTTTGTATATTTCTTTAGTACATCAAATCTTTCTTTTGTCTTAGAACCAAAGTTTCCGGTTGGTAATACACCTTCAATAGTACCACAAGATAATGATTCATCATTTGGGCCATCCGATGTCACTAGCGGAACTATAACGCCTCTATCAGTCATCATCCTCTTAATAGCCTCCATATAGGCTGTATCATCACCGAAATAACCATATTCATTTTCTACCTGCATCATTATAACAGGACCACCATGATTAATCTGTAAAGGAGAAATTATCTCAAATAACTTATCATAGTAAGCTTCTACATGTTTTAAGAATGGTTCGTAGTTTGCTCGGATTCTCATACCATCTTCTACTAAAAGCCATGCCGGCAATCCACCAAACTCCCATTCGGCACATATGTATGGTGAAGGTCTTAAAATAACATATAATCCAAGCTCTGCAGCTAACTCTACGAATTTCTTTATATCTAATCCGTTAGAAAAATCAAACTCACCCTTATTTTTTTCATGTACATTCCAAGCTATATAGGTTTCTACTGTATTACAGCCCATTGCTTTTAATTTCTCTAGCCTGTCCCTCCAATATTCTGGAACCACTCTAAAATAATGAATTCCACCTGATATTATTTTAAACTTTTCACCATTTAAATAAAAATCATCCTTGTACTCAAAAATACCTTTCATTTACGTCTTACCTTACCTTTCATTTATATTTAACTTTAACCTTAAATCAAATCAATCTTTTCATCTATTATACCAAAATATATTGATTCTTTCCATACTAAAATAAATGATATATCTCTTAATTATGATATATCATTTATTTTAGATTATATTTATCTACCTAGTAGATACTTAGTTCTAATTTGACTTATTATTTTTATTATTGGATGACTTTTGCCCCATATCAGGCATGTTTCCTCCATTAGGCATATTATCCATATTAGGCATTTCACCTCCGTTAGGCATATCGCCCATGTTAGGCATTTGTCCTTTATTATTGCCCATTCCATTTCCGCCACCTTGACTTCCCAAGGCTGTGAGATTTACAGAAGAACAGTCAATTAATTTACTTGAATCAGCTTCTTGTCCTTTAGTTGTTGAAGGAATAGTTCCATCAAGCTGACCTTGTATACTTTCTGCTCTTAGTGCTCCAAGTTTTTTTAACTCAACTACTGCTGTCTGATACTCTTCATAAGTATAAAATGCAGAAGGATCATTTTCTATATAAGAAGATATTAAGTTATTAATGTTTTCTACTGTATTTTCAAACTTGCCATCTGCGAAATAACCTGTCACAATTTCCTGTAAGTATGAATGATATTTTTCAAGATATTCTGGTACTTCTAACAATTTAGCTAATAGTGGGCGTTCTTCCATGTCTACATCTGATACTGGTGTATCAATCGCAAAATTAACAACTTCTGAAGCATTTCCTGACATAAAACCACCAAATGCAAGGTTGTAATCCCATGGTAATATACTAATTTGTCCATTGTTTTCATATAAAATGTAGTTATGTCCCATGTTTGATACATAGCTATCTAAATTTACAACAACTGTATGTGCTGCAAAATACCTAAGTACTGAATCTACATCAACGTATTTTTCTAATTCTGTTCCTTCACTAAGATTTTTCAAAGCTGTTATAACTCTTTGATTATCTTCTTCATCTGTTTTGATTTTATTATTTTCGAAAATAGCTGAATAACTTTCTATATTATCATCTGTATATTCTAGTGAAACACCATTTCCTGCATTACCGACACCGCCCATTCCGCCTTTTCTATTATCGTTATTTGGTGAAAAATCTTCCGGCATTGTAAAATCTCCTGATGGAGTAAAATCTCCTGACGGAGTGAAATCTTCTGATGGATCAAAGCCTTCAGGCATTGTAAAGTCCTCTGACGGACTAAAACCTTCAGGCATAGTTAAATCATCTGATGAACCGGAACCTTCTTGCATTTGCATATTACCACCAAAATTTCCACCACCGTTCATATTTTCATTATCAGGTTTGTAGAGATTTCCTTCACCATTAGTTGTTCTGTTTAGATAACTGTCTTCCAAATCTTCTATCGCTAAATAAAATCCCCAACTGTCGCCATTCACTTTAATATTAGCATATGAATACAAAGGGGTATCAACACCTATATAGCTCATAATGTCGTATGATAGATACTCCTTCATACTTGTTGCATCAGAAAAATTACTGTTAAGAACCATCTTATCTAGTCCCAGATAAGTTTGATTGTCTACATATTCATCAAACTTTATCTTAAAACTATATCTGTCACTGTCACTTCCTGCGACAGAACTAAGGCTTGAATTACCCTTTGCTCGGATACCGACATTTGTTATTGTAGTCCCATTAATAGTTACATCTGCCGAAATATATTCTTTATCGGTAGCATTTTCTAATAATGTTTTCCAGTCATCCTCATCTACTTTAATTTCAAATGACATAACCGAATTCTTATCAAAGCTTTCTGCATATGCTGTACTAACCACTTTCGTATTTTTGATGCTATTGTTATTTGTATCTACATTGCTAGTATCATCTGTAGCTTCTGAATTATTACATGCCATTAAGTTTGGTACACACAAAGTCATTGCCAAACCAAGTGCAATTATTGATTTAAACTTTCTCATTATGTTATCCTTTCATTTCTTAATAGTGTTTTTAAAAGGATAAGCTTTTGTTGTGTTATAAGATTGTTTATAATGTGTTAATTATGTGATTATTATATAAGATTAGATATTTCTTGTCTTCTATATTCAACTAATTTCTTAGCACACTCCATTACTATTGTACTAGGATTATGAAATTGAAAATCAATAGGCGAACAACAAACATTATTAATTTCTTTCCCAAAGAACATTGCATGTTTTCCGGGAGCACATTTGCCACAAGCACGACAAAAATGAATACTGTCCAACATAATCTTTTCTAAACCTTCATGTATACAAAAATCTTTGAGAATATCATCATATATTACAGAAGGTCTGATATACCAAGAACCTTCTCCTGCAACATAATCACTTACTTTTATATGACATACTCTCTTGCCTTTATAACTTATTGCCCACGAGTTTGCTGATACCCATTGTGGTGTCATTTTTAAGGACTTTATAAATGCAACAAATTCTAAAGCGTTTTTCTGTCGCTCATTGTTTAATGTCGCATAAATAATTTCTTCTACTTTAGGTTTTTTATTTTTTTGCTCTTGGTAAGGTGATATTTCCTTATCTTTGTCCATCTACAAACCTCCATTACTGTTTTTATTCAAGCACAAAAGTTTCAAAAGCTTTTATTGCTCTATCTCTCATTGAAAAATCATATATACCTCTATTGATAAGTCTGATTGTA
>JAVBUL010000159.1:0-7183 GCA_031555415.1 Lachnospiraceae bacterium
AAAATGATTCTTTGTCGCGTCATCGATAAAACCTGCTTGTGCTCCACAAGCATCGAGTGCTTCAATATTGGCACGAACATGGGAAAAATTATCTAGTTTGTACTGGATAGAGAGTTCATTCCAATCGACATCAGTTTCGGAAGAAGGGTTATGTGTGCGATACAAATCATGAGTTTTCTTAGCCATAACACCAAGTGGTGAAGCTTCAATTTCTTTGAGCAATAAAATATCAAGAAATTTACGAGAATCAACATGCAAATCCAACTGTTCAAAGGATGGTAACCCATAAGTTGACCACTTGCCGTCAACCACTCGGCTTTGCTTGATAATTGTTTCCATAGAACGTGCACCATGTAGGTATTCTGGTAAATAAAGCATGGCACGCACAATATTTTTATCAACTTCTTTTATCTGGTAACGCTGTAAAAAACTTTTCAAAAGTAAAGCACGACGTAAGATATAACTTTTTTCAAATGGCATACGTGGATTAGGTCCTGCAATGTCTATGGAACATTTGATGCGACTAACAAAATCTGGTCCTTTAGCTGCTTTGAATGTAGCAGAATCAATAGGATTACGAAAATCCTTAAAGGTAGAAGCAGTACCACCAGCAAAAACAAGAATACATTTTCCTATGGAATGTTTGCCAGAGTGATCATAAAATTCACCATCTTGCATAGGTGCAAGAAAACTTTTGAGCCAGCCTAAAGGTGTAGTACCATCAGGCCCAGCTGAATCAAATTCATCAAAAAAGAGTAAGGGAAGTTTGCCGTTCAAACCAACATCACGTACCCATTGGAAAGCTTTAACCATATCTTCAGTACTAGTGAACTGAGATATATTATATGTGTCACTTTCAAATTCCTTAGAGCTAAATAGATTTTTGGCAATCTGTTTGATGCCAAAGGATTTTCCTGAACCAGGCGAGCCAAAAACGGCGATAGAAAGCGGTTGCTTATCCGTTCCGTTTTTATAATCCTCAAGAACGTTTCTAATATTTCCAAACGCTTCAATTTCTTTTCTGTCAATGGTTTTCAAACCACCTATTTCCAAAATAGGAAGGCCGCTAATTATATCCTCATCACCAAGTACATATTTCTCTGCTGTATCTGCCATTGTTAGAAACCCTTTTTGCTCTGCAAGGGAAAAGGTTTCAGAATCACTAGTGTTTCCTCCTGAGAATATAGGAATATTAAATCTGTGTGGCATAGACAACAAATCAGGTGTAGTATCAAGTTTAGTTGAAGTTTTTTTAAAATCCGTTTTTATAGACATAAGCAAGTTTTCAAGCTTCGTAGCAATTTCTTCCTGTTTATGAGTCTTATCCGTTATTTTTTTGTTTTCATCAACTTGCTTTTGTAGCCATCCTTCGTTGTGACCATGTGCCAAATAAAGAATAGCAGATTGAATGATACCTTCGACTGTTGTGATATATATGGCAGCATCACTGTCAAATGTGACTAATATATGTGGAGATTGCAATATTGCATTAATATTACTGTTGTTGCGCAGTTGCCACAGCAAATTCATAATAGTACGTTCCCACGAAACAGCTTTACTAATCATGGCTCCAGTGGCACGCAGTTCATCTGCTGATATAATGCGACTTGAATTATTATTTTCCATATGCTTTGATCCTTTCATAAATATAGTTAATATTGGGATATTTTTTAAACCAAAAACAATTACCTCTGGATAATACTATTGCACTTATGTCTGTTTCTGGAATATTAAAAGAATGGCCATCCCTCACCGGTAGTATAGGATTATCTGATGTAACGAGTTTTAGGCATCCGCCATTTGCAGGGGCAGATTCCAAAATAGGATAAAACTTTATTTGTTGAATTGTGTTATATGGAACTTTCTTCCATCCGTCAATGATTACTTCATCATTGGTTAATTCGATTCTTGTACTTAATCCTTCGCATCTCATTGATTTAATAGTGTTCATATATGTCCTCCTTGGGTTTCAAGATATTATTAGATAATATTATAACATTAAAAGCAGTGATTATAGGTGTGCGCGAAGCACACAACCAACACTATTTTAATAAAAATAGTAGCATTTAATGTACTTGTACAGTATAATATGTACAAGTAGTAAAAGGGTAAAGAGTGCTTTTGAAGCATATAATAAGCTTTATGATTCATTAAAGCAAATAAAGGAGGTATAGTAAAATGCCAGAATTACCAGATTTACAAATTTATTTAAAGAATTTAAAAAGCAGGATTGGCAATAAAAAGATTACGTCAGCAGAGGTGCATAATATATTCAAGGTAAATACCCACGAAGATTCAGTTAAGTCACAGCTACTTGAGACTAAAATTGTTGATATTGTGCGTTATGGTAAAGAGTTGTTTTTTCAGTTGGAGAATAAAAATGTTTTTAGTGTTCATTTGATGCTAAATGGTAGATTTGATATATGTAATATAGATGAAGTTCCTAAAATGAAATTTAAAATATTATCTATTGGTTTTGAAGATGGGCAAGCTTTGGTGGTGTCGGATTATAAAGAATTATGTAAGGTGACTTTTAATCCTGTTATATCAAAAGTACCGGATGCGTTAGGAGAATCTTTTACCTTTAAGTATCTTGCAGATAAAGCTAAAAAGAGCAGTCGTGTGAATATAAAGGGCTTTTTAATTGACCAGAAAATAGTCAAAGGAATAGGAAATGCGTATGTAGATGAAATACTTTGGAAGGCTAATATTTCACCGGCATCACTGGCAGGAAAAATACCGGAGGAGCGATTAAAGGATCTGTATGATGCTATAATTTTTGTTTTAAAGGACGCTATAGAGAATATTGAAAAAATAGCCCCAGATATCATAAATGGTGAGGAAAGAAGCTTTTTAAAAGTGCATAATCCAAATAAGGAGTATACTGACGAAGGAGATAAAATTATTGTTAAGAAAATTGCATCGAAGACAACTTATTATACGGAAAAACAAGAGTTGTTTTAAGAATAGAAGATAGGTAGGAAGCAGTGTATCAGTTTTGAAATTGATATGCTGCTTTTTACTTTTATACATTTTAGGTTTAATTAATTATTTGATATTAATAATGAATGATAAACATTGTTTTAGGGAAGTATAAAAATAATAGTAAATTATTATAAGACTATATATTATGAAGAAAGGCAGGTCTAAATTTATGATAGAACCAGATACAATACGACTTTTAAGAGAATGTGATGCAGGAATAAAAATGGGGGTTTCATCAATTGACGAAGTATTGAAATATGTTAAAGATGAGGATTTAAAAGATTATCTTGAAACTTGTATGCATGAGCATGAAGATATAAAGCATGAATTACAAGAAATGTTAGATTCATATGGAGATGAAGGTAAAGACCCTAATCCAGTAGCTAAAGGAATGTCTTGGCTAAAAACAAATGTAAAGTTAATGGTAAATGAATCAGATGGAGCTATTGCGAGCTTGATTACAGATGGTTGTAATATGGGCGTGAAATCACTTTCGGAATATCTTAATCAATATGAGAATGCTGATAAACAGTCTCAAAAAATTGCCAAGAAGTTGATTGGTCTTGAGGAAAAGCTAGTAACTGATATAAGAGAATTTTTATAATAACAAAAGGATTTGTTGGTGATGTTTAATTTACCAACAAATCCTTTTGTTGTTATAGTGCAAAATCCAAATACAAATCCTTTAAATTAGTTTGCTTTATAGTATTGTTGCTTTTCATGTAAAAACTTAGCATTCTTTACAAAAATGTCCACAGCATCACCACTATTGAAATGTAAAGTAATTATACCATTAGGCATAATGAAATAGGTGTGCACAAAGCACACGATTTATAAAAGGTTCACTATTTTTGTAGAAAGTATATATTTATATTTAAGTATAATGCAAATAACAGCCAAATAAGGTATGGAATTAATAAATAAGCAGAAATTTTATTTATTCTATAAAATGAAATTATGGTCAAAATTACTAGAACAATCAAAATAATAATAACAACTACTGAAAGTCCAATTGCCTCAAATCTAAAGAAAACTATACTCCATAAGAAGTTGAAAAACAGCTGTCCTGCGTAAAATAATAAAGCGTTTCTTTTGGAGTTATAATCTGTCTCTGAGCTATAAATTAAGTAAGAAGAAATTCCCATTAGAAAATATAGAATAATCCAAGCTACAGGGAACACCCAACTTGGAGGAGCTAAGGCAGGCAACGAAAGAGAAGAATAAATCTCCTTTTGATTACCTGCTAATAAGCTTGATAGCAATCCTATAAGTTGAGCGATAAGAACGCTAATTAATAAATCTGCAAAATTAATTTTTTTCATCATTACTAAAAATACTCCCCGAAAATATGTATAATTAAATCTATTTAATATGTAAATAATATAGAACCTATAAGGTAATAAATAATTCTAGGTGGGTATAATACTATTAACAATACTAACAAGTTATTATGTTAATAATATTATTAGTAATAATATTAGTAGGAAAGGAAAATAATCGAAAATGAAAATATTAACAATAGCAGTTCCTTGCTACAACTCAATGGATTATATGGAGCATTGTATAGATACTTTGGTTACTGGGGGAGAAGAAGTAGAAATCATTATAGTTAATGATGGATCTCAAGATGAAACCCCAATAATTGCAGAGCGATTAAGAAAACAGTATCCAACTATTATTAAGGTAATACATCAAGAAAACGGTGGGCATGGTGATGCTGTAAATACTGGGCTTAAAAATGCAACAGGAGAATATTTCAAGGTAGTAGATAGCGATGACTGGGTTGATAAGAGAGCGCTTAAATATATAATTGATACACTAAAATATATGGTAGATGAAAACAAAAAGCTAGATATGCTTTTATCCAATTTTGTATATGATAAGCAAGGGGTAAAGAGAAAAAAGGTTATGTCTTATAGGAATGCATTTCCAACAAAACGTATTACATCATGGAATAGCAAAATAGACATTAAGATTACACAGTATATTCTTATGCATTCGGTGATTTATAGGACAGGTCTGTTAAGAGATTGTGGACTTGAACTACCTAAGCATACATTTTATGTGGATAATATATATGTTTTTAAACCACTACCATATGTAAAACGATTATGCTATGTAGATGTAGATTTTTATCACTATTATATAGGGCGAAGTGATCAGTCGGTTAATGAAAAGGTAATGATTTCAAGGATTGACCAGCATATAAAAGTGGCAAAGACAATGATAGAAGATTACATTAATATGGAAGTAAAAAGTAAATATCTTAATAAATATATGCTTCAAAACCTAAAAATGATGATGTGTATAGCATCTATTATGTTGATTTTATCGAATGAAAAAAAGAATTATAAAAAGAAAGATGAGCTTTGGTTGGAAATAAAACGAATGGATAGAAAATTATATAAAAAACTTAGGTATTCAATATTAGGGGTGGCTGTGAATATACCAACATCGGCAGGAAGACTGTTTGCAAAGATATCATATAAAATTGCACAAAAAATAGTTGGGTTTAACTAAGATAAAAAGCGTTTGACATAAAAAAGTATTTTGACTAAAATAAAATTAAGATTTAGTTTAGACGGATAAATTAATGTGATAAGGAGACTAAATATGGATAATGAGGAATATCAGCAAACAGATGAGGCACCACGTTGGGTAGGAGATCAGATAAAGGAAGGTTATGGTATTGCGATTGATATTGGAGCTACTACGATTCAGGCAGTGCTGATTAATTTAGAATTAGGTTTTTGGACCGGAGGACAAGGAGCTGTTTATTCGCCAAATCATTTATGTGATTTTGGATCAGATGTTAAGGAACAGGTTCGCGTGGCAAATGAAGGTCAAGAAAGTTTAATGCAACAGATTCTTTGTGATGATATATTGCAAATAGTAGAAAAAATGTTAGCACAGGGGAAAATAAAACCGGAATTACTGTTTGAAATTGCGATTACAGGTAATTCGCTGGTCTATTATTTATTGAACAAACGTCCTTGTATAGAACTTAAAACACATTTAGGCAAAGGAGATATGCCAATGTGCAGAGGGACAGCTAAACAGATGTTGGGAGCTGATTCATATCATGCTTATGTGACAATCGTAGCGGGGATTTCGAGTCTTGTGGGACCAGATGTCGTGGCGGGAATATATGCTCATGATTTAGACTACTTTGAAGGGACTACTGCCATGCTTTTAGGCTTGGGGATGAATGGAGAGATAGCTATATGTAACAATAATGATATATTGGTGGCTTCGGCAGCGGAGGTGCAAGGATTTAGGGGCGGTCATATTTTAGAAGTTGTTCCGGAGATTGGGGGTGCAATTAAAAATGTAAGCTTACATATCGACCCGAATGATGAATCAAAGAAGGTTACAGTTAAGTTTAGCACATTTGATTATAATGCATCACCGATAGGACTGAGTTTGAGTGGCGTGTTTGATATTGTGAGTGAGATAATACGACTTGGGTTAGTGGATAAAAAGGGTAAGTTAAAAGAGCCTTTGTTTAGCAAAGGGTTGACAGTGTACGGGCAAAGAATTAAATTTACACAGCAGGATATGAATACAGTGCAAATATGGAAGGCGGCGACGAGAACTGCTATTGAGATAATATTAGAAGAAAGTGAGAAATGGGGAATGAGGTGGCCTTATCAAGCATGTAGTGTAGGAGGTTTTTCTTATCGCTTGCCTTTGGACAAGGCAGTTAGGATAGGTTTCTTTCCACCAAAGCTAGTTAAAGAAATTGTTCCGGTTGATAGAAGCCCAGTGCGTGGATTAATTAAGTTTTTAGATGAAGATATAAATAAGGCAAGATATAAATTTGATTTGATTCGAGGACACGCGAAAGTGATTAATTTAGCTGAGCATCCAAGGTTTAACGAATTGTATTCAAAGAATATGGATTTTGAGGTGTAGTGTGAGAAACAGACGATTAGGTTGCAGTATTAGAAAAGTATGTGAAGTAAAAATTAGTTTTGTTAATATAAAATTAATACAAAAACATATTGACAAAAAAATAACAAACATGTATAATGCAACTTGCTTGTTAATAAATTGACAATTATTTAGGAGGATTAAAAAAATGGCGAAGAATGAAGCTAAAGCAGTTACAGTAGTAGACACAGTAGAAGCTTTACAAGCTAAAATTGCAGAGGTTAGAGCAGCACAGAAAGAATTCTCTACATTTTCACAGGAAAAA
>JAVBUL010000218.1:0-5351 GCA_031555415.1 Lachnospiraceae bacterium
TAGTTTCTTCTTTCCTTCTGCGTATGTATTGATGTTACCAAAAACACATACTAAAAAAATAAACAATATTCCTGTTACAACTTTTTTCATATTAGCTCTCCTTCCTAACAATCAACCTATTAATATTCATTCCAAACATCAAGTACCAATCATATAATTAAATAATAACATAACTCTTTATCCTTTGTAAACAAAAAATGTATAAACGACACTTTTTTTATACAAACGACAACAAAAAAGGAATCACATCAAGTCCAACTATGATTCCCTATAAAAATCTTCATATTCTATCCACCAAAGCGAACCAAGTAAATATTCGCCCATCAAGAATAAAAAATCATTGTGCTTTCACAATGATTTCTTATTCTTGCAATCTTCGTCGCCGGACGAAGATTTGTTAGCGTTGTCTTCCGCCGCCTTGACCGCCCATTCCGCCTGGGCCTCCCATTCCACCTGTTGCTGTTCCCACTGTAGAAAGGATATCTGAAACTGTCACTGTTCCAAGTGTTGTACTACCTCCTGTTACTGTATATGTCTCTCCTTTTTTTACATCAGGTGAACAAACCACTACACATTGATATGCCTTTGAAGGTGTATAATTAACAATCTCTTTACCATCACTATCTTTTATTACAAACTTAGTATTAGCTGACTGTGTTGATGAAAAATATGATGTTATACAATATTGTGTTGATGTGTTACTAACTGACTGTACCATTCCTGAGCTACCTGCTGCCACAACTGTTCCACCTGTCATTGCAAAGGTGCCATCATAATCAAGTGCTCCATTTCCATTATCAGTTGGTCCGTCTACATACACCGTTCCACCAGACATATTTATATTTCCATTTGAATCTAGTCCGTCACCAGCCGCATTAACATACATCGTTCCACCGCTTATATTAAGAGTACCTGTTGAGCTTGAAAACTGATTCATTCCTGGTCTTTGAGTAGTTGCCGACCCATCATTACCACCTGCTGCATTTAATCCATCATCACTTGCTACTACTGAAATATCACCACCATTTATATTGATAACACTACTTTCAATACCTTCATAGCTCTTTGTAATATTAATAGTTCCACCATCTATAGTAAGTTCCGTATCCGCATGCATTCCATCATCTCCTGACTGAATATCAAATGTACCACCTGATATTGTCATTGTTCCATTTGTATGAACCGAATCATCTTCTGAATTAATTGTAAACTTACCATCTGTAATAGTAATATCTGCGCCTGCCTTAACAGCCTTCAAACTTGCGTCATCTGTCGCTGTCTGACTTCCACCCCATCCTGAACTTTGACTTGTCACCTTTGCACCATCACCTGTTGTTATTTCAAATGTTCCGCCTGTGATTTTCAAGCAAGTCTCAGCTTGGATACCATCTTCTTCTGACTTAATTACAAATGTTCCGCCTTCAATAAGAATATAGCCTAATGATGTATCTGTTGTATTATCACTCTTAATCGCATCACCGCCGGATGTTACAGTAAATGTTCCATCCTTAATCACTATATAATCCTTTCCTTTAATACCATTGTTTACTGCGTTAACTGTAATATTACCATTTGTAATCGTAAGTGTATCCTTACTAGCAATACCATTATTGAAATTTCCATTAACAGTAAGCTTTCCATCACCCGAAATAACTAAATCATCTTTACTAAATACACATGCGCTTGGCTCTTCATTCACTGCATCTGCATATGTATATGTTGATGCATCAGACAAAGTATTTGTACTACCTGTTGCAAGAGAAAGAATAGTTTTCTTTGCATTCACAACATAAATAGGAGCATTTGTTTTGCTTGTAATATCTGCATTATTTAAAATAATCCATACAGTTTCTTTATCTTCACTTTCCACCTTAATCTGTCCATCACTAAGTGTTCCTGTAACCACATATGTTCCGCCTTTTGTAATAGTAATCGTAGTACCTTCTATACTTACTCCATCCCCCGCATAACTAATACTGCTGCCGTCTAAATAAATTGTATTATCACTCTTACTCTCAACAGTAACATCTGCGCTCTGTGTTGCACTCTTTCCTTCTTCTATCACTGCAACTGTAACTTCATCTTCCTCATCATATGATGATGAAACCTCAAACTTTGTCGCTGTCACTGTACTATCTGTTGAAGAACTTACCTCTCCATTACTACCAGTTGTTGAACTCGTAGCCTCTGTACCACTATCCTCACTACCACTACAACCATAAAGACATCCTATTGTCATCATTGACACCATTGCTATCGCCAAAAATTTCTTTCTCATTCTTATACCTTCCTTTATTCTAAATTTAAATTTACTTATCATCCAGAAGAAGACTCCCTGAGGCTTCCTCTTTACGTACTATTTTCACTCTTTTTTGTGAACACTACGTGAATGAGGATTGATATCTTGTTGAATATTTAAACTTGCAAATTTTAAGTTCATTAGTTATACTTTGGATATAAATAAAGATCAGATTGGAGCCCCCTTGAAAGTAGTCGGATTAATAACAGAGTATAACCCATTTCATAATGGTCATAAATATCATATTGAACAAGCAAAAAAACTGACCGGAGCTGACTATGCCGTTGTAATAATGAGTGGAAATTATGTACAACGTGGAACTCCTTCTTTCGTTGACAAATACACAAAAACCACGGTTGCCCTTAATAACGGAGCCGACTTAATAATAGAACTTCCATATTGCTTTGCATGTGCAAGTGCTGAATACTTTTCTTATTGCGCAGTATCTATCCTTGATAAGCTAAATATCATCGACTACATCTGCTTTGGTGCCGAAAATAATGATATATCTATACGTTCACAAATCGCTGAGATCCTTATTAATGAACCAAAACAGTATAAAGATGCCTTAAAAGCCTCTTTAAAAGAAGGAAAATCCTTTGCCCTTGCTCGCAGTACAGCATTAAAAACACTACTTGATTTTGATGAAGACATTATAAACTCACCTAATAACATCTTAGGAATCGAATATATTAAAGCACTCATCAAAAGAAAAAGTAAAATCAAACCAATGGCAATAAAAAGAATAAACGCAAATTACCATGACAGTGATTTTGACAGTCGTTTTTACAGTGCTACCGCTATTCGTTCACAAGAAAACACCTTAACTATACTAAACGAAATCGACTTACATTATAAAAAGAATTTTAAATTCTCATATCCTATCACTGTAAATGACTTTGACAGTATACTGGGAGCTTCCCTATTGCAACACTATAATGCAAATGATTTTGATACAATATTTGATTTATCACCGGATTTTATAAATAAAATCATTAACAATATATATTCCTATAAAGATATAAACTCCTTTATAGAACTTTTAAAGAGCAAGGACATTACTTACTCTTATATTTCACGTGGATTACTACACATCTTATTAGATATAAAAATATCTGACATTAAAGAATATCTAGCAAATGACATTACTGATTACATACGCATACTGGGCTTTAAATCAAGCACTCCTTTACTTGGAGCAATAAAAAAATCATCTGATTTAGCTATTCTAACAAGGCTAGGTGATGCAAATAATATACTATCATCATTACCAAGTCATAATCTAAAACTACTAAAAAATAGCAACCACGCAGATAATATATATCGCATGATTGCTATGAATAAATATAATTTCGATTTACCGAATGAATATACACATAAACAAATAAAAATCGACTAATTCTTAAAACTATGGATAGGAGCCGGTATTCTTCCGCCTCTGTTTACAAACGCGTCACATCCAAATTGATTAACAGGCATAACTGGTGCATAACCTAATAAGCCACCAAATTCCACTGTTTCTCCTACGCTTTTTCCTATAACAGGAATAATTCTAACCGCTGTTGTCTTTTGATTAATCATACCTATTGCAGATTCATCAGCTATAATACCTGAAATAGTTGTAGCCTTTGTATCTCCCGGTATAGCTATCATATCAAGACCAACTGAACATACACAAGTCATAGCTTCTAATTTCTCAAGTGTAAGAGCACCTGCTATTACTGCATCTATCATTCCCTGATCTTCACTTACCGGAATAAATGCTCCACTAAGTCCACCTACGTAGGAAGATGCCATTACACCACCCTTTTTAACCTGATCATTTAAAAGTGCAAGAGCTGCTGTTGTTCCTGGAGCTCCAACTGATTCAAGACCGATTTCTTCGAGTATACCTGCAACACTATCACCCACTGCTGGAGTCGGTGCAAGTGATAAATCTATAATGCCAAAAGGTACGCCTAAACGCTTTGATGCTTCCTGTGCAACCAATTGACCCACTCTTGTAATCTTAAATGCTGTCTTTTTAATAGTTTCACAAAGAACCTCAAAGTTTTCACCTCTAACCTTTTCAAGAGCTGTCTTAACAACACCCGGTCCGCTAACACCTACATTAATAATAGCATCAGCTTCAGTTACACCGTGGAAAGCTCCTGCCATAAAAGGATTATCATCCGGTGCATTACAAAATACAACAAGCTTTGCACATCCTAAAGAATCTCGCTCAGCTGTCATCTGTGCTGTTTCAATCACGATTTCACCTAAAAGCTTTATTGCGTCCATATTAATACCGGTCTTTGTTGAACCAACATTAACAGAACTACATACTCTTTCTGTAACAGAAAGTGCCTTCGGAATTGAACGAATCAGCATATCCTCAGCAGGTGTCATTCCTTTAGAAACTAGTGCTGAATATCCTCCGATAAAATTAACGCCTACTTCATGTGCTATTTTATCAAGTGTCTTTGCAATAGTAACAAAGTCATCAGGAGTTTTACAAGCCGCACCGCCGATTAATGCTATAGGAGTAACTGATATTCTTTTATTAACAATAGGAATACCTATTTCTTTTTCTATTTCATTACCTGTTGAAACCAAATTCTTTGCATATTTTGTTATCTTATCATAAATCTTTTTATTAAGAATCTCTAAGTCACTATCAATACAATCCAAAAGACTAATACCCATAGTAATAGTCCTTACGTCGAGGTTCTCCTGCTCAACCATTTTATTGGTTTCACTTACTTCGAAAATATTTATCATGTTCTTTCACGCCATTCCTTTCGTATAAGATTATATTCTGTGCATAATATTGAAAATATCTTCTGTCTGCATTTTTATTTGAACGCCAATTTTCTCACCTAATTCTGCAAGTTCATCTGATAATTCACCAAATTTCTTTGACGCACCATTTGCATCAACAAGCATCATCATATTAAAATAATCCTGTACGATTGTCTGTGAAATGTCTAATATGTTAACATTGTTATCTGCTAAATATGTACATACTTTTGCTATAATACCAACTGTATCTTTTCCTAATACTGTAATAACT
>JAVBUL010000020.1:0-23686 GCA_031555415.1 Lachnospiraceae bacterium
ATGATTAATAAATTAATTGATATCAAAATACAAAAATTGAAACCAGAATTAGCAGAAGACTATGTACATTTTTTTGATGTAACGCCACATGATGCCAATGTAGATGAAAATAAATGTTATTGTCTTACTTGGCGTAGTGACGATTCTTATGAAACCAATGATAATCATTGGTTTCCAACAAGAGAAGAAAGAAGAGAGCATGCCATTCAATTTGTAAAGGACGGAAGCATAGAGGGTTATTTAGCCTATCACAATGAAGAAATTGTTGGATGGTGTAATGCTAACGCTAATTGTCAAAATGGTATTAATTATCTAAGATCATTTTGGCCGATAGAGGAATACCCAGCAGATATAAAGATAAAACCTATATTTTGTTTTGTTATTGCACCAGAGGTGCAAAGAATGGGTGTTGCCACGAAATTATTAGAGTATATCTGTAAAGATGCAGCAACAGACGGTTTCGATTTTGTTGAAGCATATACTCACAAAGAATTCGATACTGTACCTCATGATTTTAGAGGACCACTAGCGATGTATGAAAAATGTGGGTTTAGCAAATATGCAGAAAAAGAAGATAAAGTAGTTGTGAGAAAGGCATTGAAATAGTAAAAGCAAAAACGGCGCTGTTTATACAGCGTCGTCAGTTTTTATTTTATGGTTTATAAATCATCAGCATCTTGTTCAGGGATGCCACCGTCATCAGGAACGCCTGTATAACTTCCTAAAGTATCAGAAGGTATCTCATTATTTTCTTTGCTTAATGGAATGTTTATATTGTGTTTGTCTTTAACTGTTTCTTTCTCTTTCATAAATATAATCACCTCGTTTTGAAAATTTTAATGTTAGTATTTCTTAAATGTGAAGTATTTATGCATTGTTTTTATCAAAAAGCTTTGATATAATTTTTTTAATAAGAAATTGTAAGTCTTATTTTCGAAAAGTCGTTGGCGAGCATATCTACCTCTCACCAGTAAAGGTAGGATTTAAGGAAGTTGGCAGGCTTTCTGAGTGGGTATTCAAAGAGGGGCAATATATTGATAAGCTTTACATGGGTATAATGGAACGAGAGTATGATTGGTCTTAGATATTGAACTGAGTATTTCAACCGTTATTAATGATGTGAATAATAACGGGTAAATATATAATAGCTCCCCTATAATTATGTTTGAGGAGGTGAGGTAATGGATTGGGTAGATAGAATGAATAAAGTTGTTGACTATGTGGAAAACAGTTTAAATGGCGAAATTAATGAAATGGAAATAAGTAAAATTACAGCTTGTTCATTTTCGTTGTTTCAAGCTTCATTTTCACAGATAACAGGTGTGTCATTATCTGAATATGTCCGTAGACGTAAACTGACTTGTGCTGCTTACGATTTACAAAATACCGATGAGAAAGTTATTGATATTGCTTTGAAATATGGTTATCAGTCATCAGACGCATTTTGTGTTGCTTTTAAGCGTTTGCATGGGGTTACACCCACAGATGCAAGAAAAAATGGGGTTAAACTTACATTTTATTGCCGTCTTAACTTCGCTCTAACAATTAAAGGAGGAGATAGAATGGATTACACAATTATTGAAAGACAGCCTTTTAATGTCATAGGTATAAGGCATACAACACCTTATGGAGAGGGCACATGGGCAATTGTAAAAAGTGATGGCAGTAATGAGTCAATTAAAAAAATAAGTGGTCGCTTTTACGATTTGGGACTATGTTTCGGTTTTGGTGATGATGGAAGCAATGACTATATGTGTGGCATTGAATGGGAAGGTGAAATGATTAAAGGACTTGATAACTTTAATTATCCAAAGGCTACATGGCTTAAATTTGAGGCAAAAGGTAGTATTTCAAGTCAGGTTTTTGGAAATACATGGAACAGAATTAATAATGAGTTCCTTCCTCAGAGCAAATATAAAAAATCAGGGCTTCCAACAATAGAAAAGTATGTATTGTGGGATGATGCAGCCGATATTTGCAATATTGAGATATGGATACCGGTTGAGTTAAAATAGTTTCATAAAATACTTTAGGAGCAAAGGGAATGGATAATAAAATACATGAAACCAATAGAATATATTGGGATGATAATGCTGATAACTGGTTTGGAACTACGGCACTTCCAACATATGGAGTGAAGTTCGTGACAGAAGATGACCTTCATCTATTTGGAGATGTTTCTGGTAAAAAAATGTTGGAGATTTGCTGTGGTAGTGGACATTCACATTACACTACTGTGTAGGGTGGTCATGCAGTGAACGTAAAGATGTTATAAATGATGATAAGCTTATTTTTAATAAAAGCTATTTTGATGAATCATACTTTACTATGCCTGTAGATGGAAGTGAAATAATATTATGCAATAGAAAAATTTCTACGTATGTTAATGCTTTGGCACAAGCAGGCTTTTGTATTGAACAGATGATTGAACAGACAGATGATGAAACAATGAATTCGGTGGAAGATAATAGTGATAAGACTAAAAAAGCTAAGATGCTTCCTATTTCTGTTTGCTTTAAAGCTCGAAAAATATAAAAGCTAATACTATAACAAAGAAAAGTTGTATACACAAGGAGGATTAGAAATGGAAAAAGAAGGTTTTACAGGTAAAGCACAGGCATATGCTGCTGCCCGTCCAGGCTATCCAGATGAGGCAATTGATTATATTCGTTCTCTTGCACCAGCTAATGCTGTTTTTGCTGATATGGGTGCAGGTACAGGAAAGTTTACAGAACTTATTGCTCGTCATGGTTATGAGGTATTCGCAGTTGAACCAAACGAGGATATGAGAGAGCAGTTAGAGTTTACACTTGCTACATTTCCGAATGCAAAGATTATTAATAGCACAGCCGAAGCAACCCCTATTCTAGACCACAGCGTTGACATTGTTATTTGTTCGCAGTCTTTAGGGTGGCTTGATTTAGATACTTTTCGTAAAGAATGCAAAAGAATCGGGAAGTCTGGTGCTATAATTGTATCTATATTCAATGAGATACCAGGAAATAATCCTGTTTTATCTAGCCATAAGTATACTAGTAAGCAGGCATCAGAAGTGTTTTTTTATAAACCAATAATACGCGAGTTCTCTAATCCTATATTGTATACAAGAGAAAGATGGATTCAAAAAAATGCCTCACTTTCAGATAATCCAAAGCCAACAGAGCCGGGATATGAAGAATACTTAGCAGAAGTAAATGCAATATTTGACCATGAAAATGTAGATGGTTTCCTACGTCAAGATTTGGTGACAGTGATATATAGTGAAATGATATAAAATAAGATAGCAAATATATTAAAGTTAATTAGCATTTCCTAAGTGAGATTGCCCAAACCGAAGAAAACAGTCTGGGCAATTTTATTACGTAATATTGTATTTGTTATAGGAATAATCTAAAGAAAATAATAAGCTTAATGATTATTAAAGGGAGAATAGTAAGCAAAGCAAGAAGTATAACTACAAACGCAAGAAGTACAGCTATTAGAATTAAATTACAGTAATAACAGAGTCTTCAATACCAATTATTTCCCCATTTACATCGGTTTCCATAAATGAGATTTCGTATAAAGCAGCACTGGCAGTGTTTAGATTTTTAGGCATTCATATTGTCTTTTCAATTTATCAAAAGCTAAGATTGCTTTTTTGGCAGGTTTTGTTATAATAATACAAAAAGATTTGGAGGTATGCACATGAAATATTTTATTGTCGATGCATTTACAGAAGAATTATTTAAGGGAAATCAGGCGGGAGTTTGTTTGCTTAATGAATGGATTGAAGATGAAATTATGCAAAAGATTGCATCGGAAAATAATCTTGCTGAAACAGCTTTTGTTGTTAAGCGAGATAATTATTATGATTTGCGATGGTTTACACCTGAAGTGGAAATTGATTTATGTGGTCATGCAACTCTTGCAAGTGCTTTTGTTATTTCAAATTTTTGTGATAAAAATATAGTCAATATGGATTTTCATACCATGAGTGGTGTACTGTCGGTAAAGAAAATTGATGATTTATACGAAATGGATTTTCCGGCAAGAAAGCCAAATCCTATCTCAATTATCCCTTTGATGGAACAGGCTATTGGTATACCGATAAAGGAGGCATATTTATCAAGAGATATGCTTTTAGTGGTTGATACTGAAAAACAGGTACAAAACTTGAAGCCAGATTTGAGCTTGATTTCTAAGCTACATGATTGTTTTGCACTTATTGTAACAGCAAAAGGTGAAGAAGTGGATTTTGTTTCAAGATTCTTTGCACCAAATGCAGGTATACCAGAAGATCCTGTTACTGGTTCGTCTCACTCAACATTAATACCATTTTGGGCTGAAAGGTTGGGGAAAAATGAAATGGTAGCAAAGCAACTTTCAAATAGAGGTGGCATGATCTACTGTCAGGATTGTGGCGATAGAGTTAAAATTGCAGGCAAAGCCTCATTATACTTACAAGGAGAAATAATGGAAAATTATATGAAGTGTGAAATTGACTTCTCTACAGTAACAGCATGTGGAGAATGTTGTGTCAATTGTAGCAAAAAAACGGAAGGACTATGTGAAGGTTGTATTGAGTCAGATGGTCATTGTAGGGAGTGGGCTCAATCTGGTCAATGTCCTATATATAAGTGTGCAATTAAACATGGAGTTCAGTTTTGCGGATTGTGTGAAAAATTTCCATGTGGAGATTTACCAAAAAAGATTCACTGGAACCCGAATATTGTTCAAGATTTAACTAATCTTGCTTTAGCTTATCATAGCAAACTTGAAAGTTAAAATTATAGCAACCACTGGTTGCAAAAGTTCAAGGTTAAGTTGGTTTTATTATAAATGCAATGTGCTATAATGTATCTAAGAGGAGGATTGCATATGAAAATCAACGAAAAAATTCAAGAACTAAGAATGAAAAATGGACTTTCGCAAGAGGCACTTGCCGAAAAACTAGGAATTTCAAGACAATCTGTTTCAAAATGGGAACTTGGACAGGCTTTACCAGAAATCGATAAGGTTGTTATAATGAGTAGGTTGTTTTCAGTCACGACAGATGAGTTATTAATCAATGAAGCAGAAGTATTTAGTAAGCCAAACAACAATTCGTTACATTTTGGCTCTATATATTTGATTGTAAAAAACTTTAAAAAATCAATTGATTTTTATGAAAAATTTTTATTGATGAGGGTATCAACAATTAATCAGGATGTATTTGCTGAATTTTATATTGATGATAAATGTATCTCAATGATGAATGAGAGTAATTTAAAGAACCATGATTATTCAGGAAACGGTGATTATAAATTTGTTCTTAATTTTTGGACAGAGGACCTAAAAACAGAATATGAAAGAGTAAAGAGTTTGAACATTGGAGAAGTGACAGATATTTGTCAGGCTCATACGACTTATTATTACTTTCATTTAAAGGATCCGGATAAAAACATTATCGAAATAACAGGAGGATACAAAAATGAATGCATCAATGAATAATATTTGTCAAAGCTGTGGAATGACAATGAGTAATGAAAAGATGTTCGGTAAAAATAAGGATGGTTCAAATAGCAACGATTATTGCTGCTACTGTTTTCAAAATGGAAAATTTGGAAAAGATGAAACAATGGAAGAAATGATTGAAAGCTGTATTCCATTTAGAATCGGAGAAGATTGTTCAGACGCAGAGACTGCAAGGAAAAAAATGATGGAATATTTTCCAAGCCTTAAAAGATGGTCTAAATAAAATTTAAAATAGAGGTATTTATAAACTATTGACAGCTATATTCTTGATTTATATCGAAAAATATAGCTGTTTTTTGATATTTAAAAAAAATAAAAGCGAATAAAAGCTATTTAAAAACATTAATTGCATATTTATAATGTTTTTGTTATAATGATAAACACTAATTGCTATAATAGTACTAAAGAAAGGAAAACTCAAATGTCGGGACGAAATAGAAAGATAGACAATTTACTTAGTGAAGTCGTAAAGACCATAAATGGTGAATTTGATAAAGAACAAGACTTTACTTCTGTTTTAAGAAATATCTGTGAAAGTTTTTCTTTTAGTAGTGCATGCATTTATGAATGTGATTATACAAATCATTTATGCTTAAAAGAAAATTGGTCAATTGGAGCTGAAGAAGAATTGATAACATCCATAAAGCTAGATTTATATATGAATGATGAACAAATAGAAAGTTTAATATCAAATCCTATTCTATACTCTAAAAATAAAGAAACTAAAACAGATGTAGAAAAAATAATATGTGATATATTCAATGCAGAAAGAATGTATACAGTTTGCATAATAGATAATAATCAATCAATAATAGGCTGGGTTGGAATTTTTAATGAATTAAAGAATACTTCAGAAAATGAGGAAGAAGTTATAGATGTATGTAATGTTCTTAATTTGATTTCAGAGAGTGTAAAACTACGTATTTTTAAAAAGCGTTTACAATATACCTATAACACTTTAGAGAAAATTATGGACCATACAGGAATAGATATTTATGTAAATGATTATTATACACACGAAATGCTTTATGCAAATGAATCTATGGCCCTGCCTTATGGTGGGTGGGAGAATATGAAGGGTAAAACCTGCTATGAAGCCCTATATGATAATCAAACTTGTGAGTGTGCATATTGTCCAAAACATAAACTGGTTGATGCAAATGGAAATCCAACAAAAACTTATATTTGGGATTATCAAAGACCGTTTGATTTATCATGGTTTCGTGTAATATGCACTGCATTTGAGTGGATAGATGGAAGATTGGCACAGGTTATTTCAAGTGTTGATATAACAAAGGAAAAAGAAAATGAGCTTTTAATAAAGAAAATTGCTTTTACAGATACTTTGACAGGTATTGGAAATCGCTATAAGCTTGAACAAGATTTTAATACATTTATTACAGAACCAGAAGCTCTATCAAATGGAGTAACCATGTTCTTTATTGATCTTGATATGTTTAAAGAAGTAAATGACACATATGGGCATAGTACTGGCGACTTACTTCTTAGAGAATTGGCGAAGCTATTTCAAAGTAATCCAATTACAAAAGATTGCTGTTATCGTTATGGTGGTGACGAATTTATTATACTTCAAAAAGGTATTATAGCTTCAGAATTAGAGCAACATGCTAATAAGCTTGTTGAGATAGCATCAGCCCCTATTGATTTGGAATGTATTATATACAAGTGTTCCATTAGTGTTGGCTGGGCTACTTTTCCAGAGGATGGAAATACCTATGCTGAAATACTTGATAATGCAGATGCAAAAATGTACTTACAAAAAGTTAAGCATCATAAAAGATGAGGATTTTGTATATGAACTTAAAACAAAGGGCAAAGAAGTTAAAAGTAGATATCCCAGCTATTTTTATAGCACTTAAAAAAAAGGAAACTCCTATTTTAGCAAAGGTATTGGCTGCTATAACAGTAGCCTATGCATTGTCTCCAATAGATTTGATTCCTGATTTTATACCGGTTTTAGGATATTTGGATGATTTAATTCTATTACCGGGATTGGTGGCGATTACTATAAAATTGATACCAGATAAAGTGTTTGATGATTGTAGAATGGAATCTGAAGGGTTATGGCAAAAAGGTAAACCGAAAAAATGGTATTATGCGATTCCAATTGTTTTAATATATATTTTAATAGTGTTTTTAATCTTAAGGATGATTTGGTAAAAATCATCCTTAAAAAAGTCGAGATATACAATTATCAATATGATATATTATAACTACTTCATGAAGAAAAGGTAAAAAGGTAAGTTGATGGATAGATTTTTAGTTGTTAATTCAGTAATAATTTATGTTGAAAACAGAATACAAACAGATATTAATTATACTGAACTCGAGAAAATAACAGGATTTTCTCTTGCACATATTAGAGATATATTCGTAAGCATAACAGGAAAATCATTATCAAAATATATTCTTGAAAGAAGAATATGCAATATCGCATTTGAGATAGTACACAGTAATGGTGAATCGTTGTCTTCGATTGCTTCAAAATACGGTGTTACTAATGCAGACACATTTACAAGAGCCTTCAAGAGAGTTACAGGGTTTACACCATCGGAATTCAAGAAAAATAGTATACCTGTAGAAAGAATCAAGTTGTGCTCAGGCGTATATGGGGTGGGATTTTCCAAAGTAAAGAAGGAGAAAGATATAAATGAGTGAAGAAGTTATATTATTTGGAGTACCAAAAGTGGAATATGGCGCAAATGGAATTACGCCTTATCCTGTGTGCCTAAAGTCATGTGCAGATTATTTAGGACAAGATGTTAGTTATGATTATATTATGGCGGCAAGCGGGGCCGCATTTCGTTTAACTTGGGACAATAATTCATGGAATTGTGGTAATGTAAATGTAATGTATGCTTTTGATGATGATAAAAGAGTATTTGAATTAGGGATAGAGTCACTAGGATGTAAAAATAATGTTATACTAAGAAGCTTAGAAACAAAGAAAGAAGAATTTATTGATTTTATAAAGGAAAGAATTGATAATGGTTTTCCATGTATTGCACTAGGTATAGTCGGACCTCCGGAGGCATGTATTATTACAGTCTATCGTGATAATGGAAATGTACTTCTTGGATGGAGCTTTTTTCAACATAGTCCTGAATTTGCAGGAGATATAAAGTTTGAGGAAAATGGCTATTTTATAACAGATAAATGGTGGGAAAACCCTGATACAATAGGAGTAATGTCACTTGGTGAAGTTGTAAGTAATAGATTTTCTTCTAAAATAATTCTAACTAATGCTATAGAAGTTATGACTGGACGTACTGCAGGAATTTTTTCAAAAGGAATTATGGCATATGATGCATGGATAAAAGCATTATCTAGTGATGATGATTTCTCGGAAAATAGTATATTACCTATTTTAGCTGAACGTTTATATACACATTATGATGCATTGGATTGTCTTGCAGACGGAAGGAATTGTGCAGCGGCTTACATGAAAAGTATATCTTCACTATATCCGAAATATGCAGAAGAACTTGAACAAGCTGAATTGTTATTCTTACAAGTTTCAAAGGTATTAGAAAAAGCACATAATGTCATGGGGAGTGCTGGACGAAGTGAAAATGAAATGTATACTTTAGCAAAACCTGAAGTTAGGAAAAAACTTGTTAAGATTATCAATGAGGCAAAAGAGGCTGATGAAAAGGCACTTGGTATATTAATGAAATTAGCGGAGGTAGAAAATGTCAATTGAAAATCAAGCTACTTTTTATTATAGAAATATATGTGATTACGATACAGGTATAGAGTCAGAGGTTTATTTATCAGATGATATAATCAGTGGATTTAATGATTTTAGTGAGCTTTTAAGGACAATATATTCTGATTGGCATTCATATGAAATATCAAAGGTTGAAAGTGTAAGAACGAAAATTGGTATTATGTCAGATGACCTTGAAAATTATCATAATCTTACATATACAATAGATTGTTTATATGCAATTGCAAGTGCAGGAGAGTTATGTAATGAAGGTGAAAATAGATATTTAAGTGTAGATAAGGCACTTTTTAAAACAATATATAAAAAGTCAGCTACCTTTCCATTTCAAATGCTTGAAAAATATTGCTTCTATTTTTCGTATTATAAAGGTGATGAAGAAGTAAGCGAATATAAAAAATGTAAAAGTTTTTATGTTTACTATGAAAATGGTGAAAATTTGATTGAAGCAATGCATTTTCTGGCAGAGCAGCTAAAGAATCAGGAAAATCAGAAAGTGATGTCAAAAAATGTTGCATTTATGTTAGCGGATTACTATTTCATATTGACAGGAAAAGTAAATGAGAATCTTTTAAATGGGAGTATACTAAACATTTTAAATAAAACAGAAGAACAATGGGAAAAACTTGCACAGTCGCTCATAAATGAGTTCAAATTAACTGCAGATTTAACATTTAATCCTTATGTATTTCCAAATAGGACAGTAACATTTAAGTCTGGCAAAAAAACTATATGTAAGTTTGGTATACATGTGGATTGTTTAAGTATTCGTTTGCCATTGTCGTATGAGGTGGCAAAGGAGCTAATAAGTAAAAGAAAAAATCTCCCTCAAAGTATTAATAATGCAATTGACAACTTTCACTGTGTATCTTGTGGAAAGTGTGAAGGTGCAAGTAATATCGAAATATTTGAAGGAGTTAATTTATGCAGGCTTAGTTATAGCAATTTTGTAACTGAAGATTCAAGATGTCTTAGGTTTGTTATAACAAGTGGTAAAGAAGTAGATGTTATTTTGGATTTAGTAAAAAACATTTTAAATCAATCAAAATAAGACTTATACTCAATTTTATATTTGCTGTTAGGGAATAAAAGTTTATGTAATGCGATGAAATAATCATCTGTCATACTTGCAATATAATCAACGACTATTTGATTAGGTTCTTGTTCTAAGTAATCTATACCTCTATAATATTTTAAGCTATTACCTAAAAATTTAATGTGATGCTTATATATAATAGAACTTTCATTAAGATGCATCATATCAAATAGAAGTTTATCATATATTTCTTTAAACATACACTTGATGTTTATTTCGTATTGTTGATTTATAGCTTCATTTTTATAGATTACTTCATAGTTTTCTTCCTTTGCAGTTTTTAAATCATTATAAGCAGCTTTACTTAATAATATATAATCTTTTCCGTAGCTATTTTCAATAATATCTACGGTTAGATTATTTATAATAACTGCATTATATTCTCCGATTTTTTCGGTCTTAAATTTATGATCACGATTAATTATTTTTGCTGTAATAGCATCTTGTCTATCTTTTCCAAGATAAGCAATCATATCACATATACGAACAACACAAGCTTCTAAAGTAGAAGGTACAAGTTTTTTAATAGCAGAGTTTCCATCTACATAACAAGCTTCAACTTCATTATCAAAAGTTTCAAAGGTTTTTTTATAAACAGGTCTATACTCTTGTTGCTCAAATTCTCCATTGTGACAAAGTATACCATCTAAGGTTTGAAGACTTATATTTCTTGCAAACATAGTATCGAGAACCCTTACACTATGTACATTATGATTAAAATATCGACCAGTGTTTTCTTCTAGGAGCTTACTAAGAAATCTCTCACCGGCATGTCCAAAAGGTGTATGTCCTATGTCATGTCCAAGCGCAATTGATTCAATTAAATCAAGGTTAAGTCCCAAGATAGAACCAATATTTCTTGCAATTCTCGAAACTAGTTGTACATGCAAAGCTCGTCTTGTAATATCATCATTGTGATAAAATGAAAATACCTGTGTTTTATCAGCATATCTATTATAAAGTGGAAGATGCATTATTTTTTCTATATCACGAACAAAAGCAGGACGCCAAAGATTTGGAATATCATGTTTATCATCTCGTCTTATTATATTTTTGTCATCACAGCGATGTGGATTTAAAGTACCGTTTTGCTTATCTTCTAATATTCTGTTTTGAATTTTATCACTTAACTTATCATATTTTGGTTTCTCAGTCATTAACATTTCTCCTCTCAAAAAGCATAAAATTATTATTAACTACTATAGTATATCATAGATTAGAAAAAAATGAAGCAAACTTATAATGGTATACAATTATACAATTATACAATTTATTGATTTTTTTATTGACAATAGTTTTTATGGTGTTTATAATTTAATAATGTAATTGTTGATATAACTTACAATGATAAAAAGTAAAGGAGTGTTTATAGTATGGCAGAAGTTTCATATAACCCATTTGAAAACGCACAGGCACAATTCGATAAGGTAGCAGAAATGCTTAACTTAGATGATGGCACACGTGCATTATTACGTTATCCACAGAAGGAGTTTCATTTTAGAGTTCCTGTAAAGATGGATGATGGCAGTGTTCAGGTATTTCAAGCATACCGTATAAAGCATAACGATTCAAGAGGACCTGCAAAGGGAGGAATTCGTTTCCATCCTCATGAAACAGCAGATACAGTTAGAGCATTATCTATGTGGATGACATGGAAGTGCGCAGTTGTTGATATTCCACTTGGCGGTGGAAAAGGTGGAGTAGTTTGTGACCCACACAATTTATCTATGGGAGAGCAAGAGCGTTTATGTCGTGGATATATGCGTCTTTTAGCTAGTCAAGTAGGACCAAACTTAGACGTTCCAGCTCCAGACGTAATGACTAATGGCCAACATATGCTTTGGATGTTAGATGAGTATGAAGCTATTTCAGGTGCACGTTACCCAGGTATGATAACAGGAAAACCAGTTGGAATGGGTGGTTCACTTGGACGTACAGAAGCTACAGGTTACGGTGTTATTTACGTATTAAAAGGTCTTTTAAAGAGATTAAACATTAATGCAGCAGATACTACAGCTAGTATACAAGGATTTGGTAATGTTGCTGAGTATGCAGCTAAATTATATTCATCACTTGGTGGAAAAGTTGTTGCAGTTAGTTGTTGGAATCAAACTGATAAGCAGTCATATACATTTAGAAAATTAAGTGGATGTAATATTGATGAGCTTGTTAGCATTAAAGATAAATTCGGTAGCATTGATAAAGAAAAAGCTACAAGTTTAGGATATGAAATACTTCCTGGTGATGATTGGATTGCACAAGATGTTGATATTTTAATACCGGCAGCTTTAGAAAACCAGATTACACCAGCTAATTTCCCTAAAATATCAGATAAAGTTAAATTTATTTGTGAAGGTGCAAATGGACCTGTAACACCAGATTGTGATCCATTAATCGCAGAAAAAGGAATTTTATTACTTCCTGATTTCTTAAGCAATGCAGGTGGTGTAACATGTAGTTACTTCGAGCAAGTACAGTGTAATATGAACTACTTCTGGGGTAAGGAAGAAGTTCTTGAGAAATTAGAATATACAATGACTAAAGCATTTGATGCAGTATACGAGGCATCAGTTGATAAGAATATTACTATGCGTGATGCAGCTTACTTAATAGCTATTGAGCGTGTTGTAAATGCTATCAAGCTTCGTGGTTGGGTATAAAAAAAGATTCGACTAAAGTCGAACTTTGCCAAAAACAGTATAATTGCTGCGATAGCACAGCAATTATGCTGTTTTTGGTTGGTGCGACAGTAGTTGGCTCGCTTTGGTGAGATTTGCAAGAATTGCGTTGCAATTCTTGGCTAAATATTTTAAGGTATGGAGAGTTCTATATGGAAGATATGATTATTTTTGCCTCATTATCAGATGCATCAGAAATATTAAAGAAAAAAGGATTTTCAGAAGTTGAAACTGAGGGTAATGCGGATATGCGTTTTGAAAGTAGAGCGGAATTTGACTATATGTTGATTGAACTTCCGAAGTCGGGCAGGCTATCAGAGTATGCTGGGTTAATTCAGATTTATTATATGAAAGATTGTCTGTTATTTTTTGCGGAGGATAGGAAGACTGCTCAATATTTTGAAAATCAGACTGTTCAGGAGTCTTATAAGGCAGAAGATGTGCTTTTGAATTTTTTTGAGTATTTAACTTGTCGTGATGCAAGCTTTCTTGATAGCATAGAGGACGATGTTTCCGAACTTGAAGATAAGATTGCTCTAGATGAAAAAGTGGAATATGCGGATATAGGTGCGTTGCGTAAAAGGTTATTGTCATTAAAGCGTTATTATGAGGCTCTTCTTGATATATTAGAAGACCTTGAGGAAAATCGTAATGGTATAGTAAAAGATACATCTTTATTAAGCTTACAGCGTAATAGGGTAGACCGTCTGTATCATGATGTATTAAATCTTAGGGATTACATCACACAGGTAAGAGAATCATATCAAGCACAAATAGATATTTCTCTAAACCGAACAATGAAGCTGTTTACTGTTATTACAGCTATTTTCCTACCATTAACACTGATAGCAGGCTGGTATGGTATGAACTTGGAAATGCCAGAGTATGATATTAAGTTTATGTATCCTATTGTTATAGGAATTTCGATTATGATAATAATTGGAATAATTACGTATTTTAAAAAGAATAAATGGTTTTAGTTGCAAAATCTGTAGAATTTGTTATAATATAAGTATAAGGCAATCGCCACAGAGTGGTTGACCAGTTTGAAAAGTAAAAAACCTTCCCGCACAGCCAAGTACAGGGAAGGTTTTTTATTATAATAGTGACAAGTCAAATAAATGAATGTCAGTAGTGCTAGGAGAAACATACCGAAAGACATTAAATCTTTAAAATCGAATTTGTTCTTCATAAGCATCACCTCCATTCTATGTAGAATGAAGGTCAACCACCTGTACACGATTGCCGGTAGCTACAAAGCTACTGGTATAATTATATCATAAAAGCAAAGAGAACACAAGTTCGATTAAAGGAATGGAGAAAAATTTAATGAATAATAAAATGAAGATATTTGTACTTGCATACTAACAGGGGATGACGCCAAAGTCGGTGATATAAGTGTACACTTACTGCTGGATGGTGATTGAAACCGCCATACATTGACCCATACAGTATAAAATTGGTAATAGTTCGGATTAAAGGATGAAACAAGTCTTTTTGAAGCAGGAAGCAGAAGTATTCGCCGTTTCTAAAGAATAGCGGAGAATTTGTCACTACCTTATAAAGCCCGATAGATTATTCAAGAGTAAACAGAACCCTGCCTTTTCATGTTTGAAATTCAAATATGAGGAGGCTCGATATGAGTAGAAAAGAAGAGAATACAGGCTTTATTTGTGTACATTGTGGTAGAAATGTATCAGCATTGACCAATGGTAGTTATAGAAACCATTGTCCTTTTTGTTTATATTCATTTCATGTAGATGAATTAATGGGAGATAGAAAAAGCAATTGTTTTGGACAAATGAAGCCAATAGAAATAAAATATAACAGTAAAAAGGGATATCAGATTGTACATATATGTAGTAAATGTGGCGTAAGACGAGTTAATAAAATTGCAGAAAATACAGACATGCCTGATGACTTTGAAGCGATTTTGAAATTATTTAATAAATGAAGGGATTTGTATAATACTGGTAAGTGTAACAAAAAACACAATATACAGAATGAAAAAACTTAGATATAGGAGGAAAAATGGAAGAAAAAGAGATTGTAAAAAAGTTTTATGAGGTAGTTGTTTCAAAAAATTTGCTTGAAGAACTTCCGCAGTATATATCGGAAAACTGTGTTATTAAATCTGGTGAAAATATAATTCCTTTAGGTATAGATGGAATGAGACAACATCTTATAGCTGTGAAAAAGACCTATCCGGATTACACAATGAAGATAATTAAGCAATATTTAGATGGAGATTATGTGATTTCTGAATTTATTATGGAAGGAACACATGAGGGAGAATGGATTGGAATTAAACCAACTCATAGAAGATTATCCTTTACAGGTGTTGATATTGACAAAGTAGTAGATGGAAAAATAGTTGAACATGGCGGGGCGGTAAATACATTTGACACTCTATTTGAGGAACATTTAATAAAGCCTGTATAAAAAATAATTCATGGCTCGCTTTGGTGCAAACCATCTCATTGAAAAATCAATAAAATTTTGATATAATAAATCTGACACAAATCATGAAAGGGGTGACCCCATGCTCAATATTGCCATTTGCGACGATGCGCCCGATCAGCTCCGGCACATCGCAGCTCTTACTACAGAATATATCGAAACGCATCAGGCGAATGCCAAGGTTCACACCTTTTTTCATCCTGATGATATGCTGAAAACCGCTGAAACTTCGCAGTTTCATATCTATATTCTTGATATTGTAATGCCGATGATGACCGGGATTGAGCTTGGCACTGCGCTTCGCCGTTTTGACCGTGAGGCGCAAATCATATACGCCACTACCGCACCGGAATTTGCTCTTGAATCCTTTGCCGCAAATCCTATCGGCTATCTTGTAAAACCGGTGGTAAAAGAAAAGTTTTTTGAAAGCCTAGATTTAGCCTTTTCAAAAATGGGCACACAGGAGGAATCCACCATTGCCGTGAAAACCAAATACGGGCTTCGAGTGCTAAATGTTTCGGCCATTGTGTGTTGTGAACGGATCAAAAACGCAGTAAAATTCACCCTTGCGACCGGCGAATCGGTGGAGTCGCTTTCTATTCGAAGACCTTTTTCAGACTATGTCGCACCTTTGCTTCATAGCGAACAATTTATACAGCCGCACACCTCCTATATTCTGAATATGAACCGGGTGGAGCGCATTACAAACAACGAATTTGTCATGCGTGGCGGCGCAGTCGTGCCCATTTCTCAAAAGCAGCTTGCCGCTGTGAGGCAAATTTATCTTGACTACATTTTCGGGAAAGGAGTAAAATGATGGAAAACCTTATCCCCGATTTATTGCGTTCGCTTGTATCAACAGTCATGTCTGCCGTTTTGCTTATCGTTCTCGGACAACCAAGGTTGAAAAAATCACTTTGGTTTATTGTGGCAGGCGTTTTTGTGTTGGATATGCTGACCGCCGTTTTATTTTATTTATACGGTGACCTTAATATGCTTGCAAGAGCGGATATTCTGTTGTATGTCGGTCTCGGCATTATCCTCAAGCCGTTTTTCAAGGATACCATGATGCAGTGGGTATTTAACTGCATTACTTCTCTGAATGTGTTTGCGGCGGTGCTGTTTCTCAGCTTTTGGATATCCCGATTTCTTCCTTCCCCCGTATATTCAAACACCGTTTTGCGACTACTGCTATTCAGTGCGGTCATTCTAATTTTCCGTCGATTGCGTCCGTTGTACCGTCAGGTGTCAAAACGCTGGCCTCTATTTGTGCTGACTGTCGCTGCGATCCTGCTCAATTACCTTTATTATATCATTGGAAGTGGCGATGTGGTTAAAACACTTACAGAGCAGTGGGCTGCGTTGTTGCTTTTAACTGTGCTTGCCGCAGCGGTTTATATTATTATGTTTTATTCGCTGGAAAAAATTTTACAGGAGTACGCCCTGCGTGAGGAAAACCTGCAAATGCAAAACCGACAGGACATATTGAATCTTTCGGTGTCTTCCATGCGGCAACGGCTTCATATGATGAACGAAACCGCGGAACAAACCAACATCGCCGCCCATGACCGCCGACACTTCAATCATACGATTCTTGAGCTTCTTCGGCAGGATAAAGTCGCCAATGCAATGAACATTTTGGAGCGACAGAATGCGCTGGTGCAGCCAACAGTTCGCCATTTTTGTGAAAATACGACCGTGGACGCCGCCATTGCCTATTACGCAAACCTTGCTGAAAACTCGGGTATAGAATTTGAAACCGATTTGGATATTCCTGAAACCTTGAATGTAGATTCCCTTGAACTTGCCATTGTGGTATCCAATTTGCTCGAAAATGCTATAAATGCTTGCGAAAAGCTGCTGGAGGATACGAATAAAACCATACATTTCACTGCCGCCTATACAGGTCAGCTTTTACTTCAAATTCAAAATCCTTACACCGGAGAAGTGAAAACAGATGAACACGGTCATCCGGTTTCGGATAAAAGTGACCACGGAACCGGCACTAAAAGTGTGCTGGCTTTTGCCGAAAAGCAAAACGCGCAAGTAATTTACACCATCGGAAACGGTGTATTCCGGGTTAGAATTATTATTTAGTAAACTAAAAATCGTTAATTATCTGCAAAAACAGGTCTTTTTTATGCAAGGACCTGTTTTTTTGCGTTTTAATGTTATTATATAAGTAAATTTATGCTACGAAGGAGGACTTCAGCATGACCGAAAAAATAAATCGGCGAAAAAGTGATTTGCCATATGAAAAACCCAATAAAGACAGTAATGTTTGGCCGAAACAAAATTGTCCAGCCTTCACGCCAAGGGAAAACGCCACGATGAATGAGTGTTGGTACTGCAAATACGCGGATTTTCATTTGGACAAGCCCCAACCCCTTGAAGTGGGCATTTGCAACTGGCCGAAAAAAGTGACGGCACCGGCTGCCGCCGAAAAAGAGAGGAAATTTATATGAAAAAGAAATTATTAAGCTTACTGTTAGCAGCCTGCATGGTTCTTGCCATGATGCCGGGCTTGACCTTAACTGCCAGCGCTGTTGAATCGTATGAGATTACCGTTACTAATAACACAAACGGCAATTTGGCAAACAACTTAGCCACTCAGCTATCGGGTGGAAAAACCGCCAGTGATATTACCAAACTAACTATTACCGGAAGTATGAACGCAATTGATTTTAGATGGCTCCGTGATAATCTTTCTACCAATATAATCGAGATTGATATTTCTGGGGTTAATTTAACAACTTTGCCTAACGATGCTTTTTGTAATCTTATTGGCTATGCAGGCGGAAAGTATAACAATCTCGTGTCAGTTGTGTTGCCTAGTGGCTTATCTTCAATCGGTGACTATGCTTTTTCTAACTGCACTAAACTTGTGCTTACTGTGTTGCCTAGTGACTTATCTTCAATCGGCGGCTATGCTTTTTCTAACTGCACTAAACTTGCGCTTAATGAGTTGCCTAGTGGCTTAACTTCAATCGGTGAATCTGCTTTTGATAGCTGCATTAACCTTGCGCTTAATGAGTTGCCTAGTGGCTTAACTTCAATCGGTGGCTCTGCTTTTGCTAACTGCACTAACCTTGCGCTTACTGCGTTGCCTAGTGGCTTAACTTCAATCAGTAGCTCTGCTTTTCTTAACTGCACTAACCTTAAGCTTACTACTTTGCCTAGTGGCTTATCTTCAATCGGTGATTATGCTTTTTATGGTTGCACTAGCTTACTAGAAGTAATAAAATGTGACTTCACCAACAAACTGTCAGGGATAACTACGCAGACAAATACATTTTCTTCTGCAGGTGTAAAATACCTTCTATGCCCAGATGACTGTTTTGATAATAGTGATACTCAAAAAACCTTTGCCGGAATAACAGCAATTAACCATAGTGGAGATATTGATAATGACGGCGCAGACAATATTACTGAATACAATAACTCTATTAGCAGTGTGTATTTGTGTGATATTTTCGTTACACTAAGCTATGATAGTTCAAGCCAGAAGGTAATTGCCTCATATAAAAGTTCACACTACAATAACATAACTGTAACGCCTAGCACAAACGCTTACACAATAACATATAATGGCAGAAATTCCACAACATACAATTCAACTACCGCACCAACAGCTAGCGGAGACTATACCGCAACTTTTGAACTTACCACTGCCGGAAATGACGCATACGCTATTTCCTCCAATAGTACACTAACTGTTGCCTACAAAATACTTAGTCAAAGTGGGGTAACCGTACAATGCGATGATGTTGTTTATGGAAACGATATCACACCTAGTATAACCAATAGCACTGGTGGAACCCAAACCATTGAGTACAAAGTAAAAGGTGCATCTGATGACACCTATAGCACCACACTCCCTAAAGATGTGGGGCAATACACTGTAAGGGTATCAGAAGCTGCAACAACAACACATACTGCCGGTTCTGCCACATGTGATTTTGCAATCACAAAAAAACCTATTACAGTGACTGTAATAGTAGAAAACAAACAGTACGACGGACTAAACAATGCAACTATTTCCAGTGCCAACTTAAACGGTATTGTCGGAACAGATCAAGTAAGCCTTAGTACACCTATTCCAACAGGAACATTTACTAGTGTAGATGTAGCAAATGGTATTATAATCGACTTAAATGGTGATTTCGTTCTAGAAGGTGCCGGCGCAAAAAATTACCAGTTGACTCAGCCTACAGATGTCAAAGCAAATATATATAACAACTTTAATGCAACAAAAGGCTCACATTACACAGTAACCACACCAGACGGCGACAACGGTTGGTTTACATCAGATAATTTTGTAGTCACAGCGACAAGTGGACACCTATTATCACTAACTAATACAGATGACGGCACTTGGAGTCAGACATTACCCTATTCTGATGATATCGCAGATGGACAAGTAACCTTCTATATCAGAGACATCCAGACAAAGGCAATCACAACACAAACAACGGAAAGTTACAAGATTGATAAAACAGCGCCCACCGGAGAAATTACTATGAAAACAAAACAATGGACCAGCTTTCTGAATACCATTACCTTTGGTGCGTTCTTTAAAAACACCGCAGATGTAAGCATTACAGGTGCAGATACGACATCAGGCGTTGCAAAAATTGAATACCAGAAGTTATCATCTGAAGCCGATTATGACGAAAATGCCAATTGGACGCTCGGTTCATCTTTCAGCGTTCAATCAAACGAAAAATTCATAGTCTACGCGAGAATTACAGACAATGTCGGCAACATCTTCATCTTTAATTCTGATGGTGTCATTGTGTACTCCGACAGTGAACAAAGCACCGAAAGTATCAGCTTTACCAAGACATCGACAACTGATATAAACGCTGATGTTACCTTAAACGACAATACCATTAATGAAATCAAAAACGGTATGAATACGCTTGTGAAAGATACTGATTACACCATATCCGGCGGCATAATCACCTTTAAGGCAAGCTATCTCGACAGCCTTGCCGTTGGCGATTATACATTGACTGTCAGTTATAATCCGATGGGTGAAAGTTATCAAGATGCTTCGGACAATGAAACCCCTGCAACGACATCTATCGCATTAACTGTTAGCAAAGCAACCAGCACGAACAATCCAAAGACCGGTTATACATCACTGCCGAACGCTTGGTTGTTCGCAATTGCCCTCGCAAGCGGAACTGCCTACATTGTTCTTGGCAGAAAGAGAAAACTCAGCTGCAAATAAATCATTAATTTGAGATGCCGGAGGGATTGAAAAACTTCTTGAAGGAAAAGAAAAAGAAACCTTTAAAAATCGTCGGAGAGCATAACCGCTTTCTGGCGAATTTTTTATGGGTCAAAATTAATTGCTTGGTAAGAGTCGGTGGTATTTATGTTGAGTAGGTAAAACTTGAGAAGTTAGCAATAAAATAAAAATAAATTTAAGGATAAAGATTGACAAGATTATTTCGAAAATGGTACAATACAATAATAACAAAAAAGAAACCAGTGAGTTGGGGAATAAAAGAATGTGAGGTGTTATAATGATTAAGAAACAAATCGGTGAGTGGATTATAGGAAACGATGCTGAAGCAACAAGAGAGATGTATAAGACAATGATAGTCGGAAGGGCTTCATCATCAAAAAGTTATAAAAAATTTGTTAAGTTGGTACCGAAATTTCCGAAAGAGGTTTTAGAATTTTTTAAAGAACATGGTGTGGACATAAAGATGCCCTGTTCGATTGAGGAAGCTAAATTTGGAAAACAGAAATGCTATTCAGGGCATTACTATCTTGTAGGCCATTATTTCGAAGGGAAAGAAATTTGGTTAAAACAAGAATCAACAGGTGCGGAGTATCTTGATGAAGAAGGAATGTACCCTTTGATTGGTGGTTATAAAATAGCTTTTACAAAGGATTTATATAATGTACCAGCGATAAAGGATGTTCCGAGTATAAAACTATTACATATGGAGATTAGTTTTCTGATAGAAAAGTAAGCTATATAAATTTACAAATACATTGATTTATACAAAAATTCAAAGGGGGATAATTGGTTGAGACGAATACTTACCATTAAAGCTGAAATAGGGATGATTGCAGCTGGAGATGTGTATAGTGAGGAAAGTCAGTTAATCATACCTAAGGGAACAACAATAACTCAAGATATATTAGATAAGCTAAAACTATTTAATGTATACGATTTTTTTATTAGCGATGTTAACGATGAAATTCCATATGACTATACATATGATGAATTAGAACAAATTATACTAGGCGATAGCAATGAAAGCGACTATTATGAAAAATTACGTCTTACAGAAGAATTTAAGAAATTTGAAGCTAAGTTTTTAGATTCAGTAGAAAAAGTAAAAGGTTCTATAAACGATATAGTTTATAAAAACGGAGCGATTGATGTTGTAGAACTTGTAGATAGCGTGAAGAGAATAATAGTAGGTCGCCAACCAAGTGTGAATATATTTGATATGATGCATTGTATTGAAAGATATGATGATCTTACATATGTTCATTGCCTTAATGTTGCCCTAATTTGTAATGTAATCGGACAATGGTTTGGTATGACAGATGAAGAATTAGATGTTTTGACAGTATCAGGATTGATGCATGATATTGGTAAAGTAATGATTCCAAATGAAGTTATAAAAAAACCAGGTAAGCTTACTATTTCAGAATATGCTATAGTACAGACGCATACTATTCATGGCTATAATATACTGAAATCACAGTCATGTGATGAAAGAATAAAGTTAGTAGCACTACAGCATCATGAAAGATGTGATTGTAAAGGTTATCCAAATAAGCTTGGAAGCCAAGAAATAGAGAATTTTGCTAAGATAGTTGCTATTGCAGATGTATATGATGCTATGACCTCAAATAGAGTTTATAGGGCGGGAATATGTCCATTTGATGTTATTAGCACATTTGAGGATAATATAGATACTTATGATCCGAAGTTTTTAGTTGCTTTTCTAGAAAAAATAGCTCAGTCATATATAAATGCCGAGGTTTATATTAATAATAATTTAGAAGGTACCATAGTCATGCTAAATAAGTATGCCTTAGGAAAACCCGGAGTTTTAGTGGGTGGTGCATTTGTTGATTTATCAAGAAGTAATGATATGAGAATAACATCATTGAAATAAGAGGTATAACCATGGAAATAGAAAGAAAATATTTAGTTGCAAAAGAAAATCTTCCAATTAACTTGGAAGATTTTGAATTCTATGAGATAGAACAGGCTTATCTTTGCAGAGAACCGGTAGTAAGAATAAGAAAACAAGATAATGAGTACATTCTTACATACAAGTCAAAAGGCTTAATGGTAAGAGAAGAGTATAATTTGCCCCTAACAGAAGAAAGTTATCAGCATCTACTTGCAAAGTCAGATGGAAAGGTGATAACAAAGAGAAGATACATTATTCCGTTAAGAAAAAAATATAAAGTGGAATTAGATATATTTGAAGGAGTACATAAAGGTTTGGTACTTGCAGAAGTTGAGTTTGAAACGAAAGAACAGGCAGAAGAGTTTGTTGCACCGGGATGGTTTGGTGAGGAAGTCACATTTACAGCAAGGTATCATAATAGTACACTTTCCATGTAAAAGGAGGAAATAAAAGCATGAAAAAGGTAGCAGCGATGTTAGCGGAAGGTTTTGAAGAAGTAGAAGCATTAGCGGTTATAGATCTTTTAAGAAGAGCAAATGTAGAAATAACCATGGTGTCAGTAATGAATTTTGAAAAAGTGACAGGTTCCCATAATATTACTGTAATGTGTGACGACAAGATTGACGATATAGATATAGAATCTTTCGATATGATTTTCTTACCGGGAGGCATGCCGGGAACGAATAACTTAGATATGAGCGAGAAATTATGTGATTATATAAAGGAATTTCATTCAAAAGGCAAGTTGTTAGCAGCAATATGTGCAGCGCCGAAGGTGTTTGGAAGATTAGGTATTTTGAAAGATAAAAAAGCAACATGTTTTCCAGGATTTGAAAAAGATTTAATAGGCGCTATTTTAGTGTCTGATAAGGTTGTAAAAGATGGAAATGTTATTACCAGCAAGGGAATGGGAACAGCAATAGATCTAGGATTAGAACTCATAAAGGTATTGGTTGGAAGCGAAGAGGCAAACGAAATGGCAAAGACAATACAGTATATTTGAAAGGTTGAAACAAATGAAAAAGATAATAAT
>JAVBUL010000274.1:0-6027 GCA_031555415.1 Lachnospiraceae bacterium
GTAAATATCATTAATAACTTGAAATTCAAATCAAAGAAAGGATGCGTGTAAAATGAAAAAAATGAAATGGATTTGTATTGTAACTTTTATTTTATTGGAATCTGCTTTCATAAGTAAAGTTTATGGAGCAGAAGAAGGAGAAAATGTAATTGTATCAGAAGACAATGTTGAAAGAGTTGATTATTTATTCGAGTTGAGAGGAGAATTAGCAGTTGACTTTGAGGCTAATGAGCAGGAAATAAAAAATATTGATCAAGAATTACAAGAATTAGGAGTGGAATTTATTTCAGAAGAAGAGGTAAAGCAAAAATTAGGTAAAGAAGATAACAAAAAAAACCTGCTAAGAGCAACAGTTTTACCAACTAAAGGGATTGCGTGGACTAGTACTAGGCAAATAACTGTGTATAGAGGAAAAGAATACGAATTACAGATAATAAGAGGTGTTACTACTGCAGCAGACAGTCCATTGCATGAAATGTATACAACAGTATCTACCAAGAGTAATAGCACAAGTTCCATAGCGACAAATATTTTACAGATTTTAGCTTTAAGTGTTGCGGGACAAAATCCCCAAATTGGTGGCGAAATAACTGCTTTAAAAACTTTTTATGATGTATTTAAGTCAACTTTAAGTGGATTGAGTACTACTTCTGTAATAGGAGGAGTACAAGCTACCTATGTTACTGAAATAACTACAGAAGAAATTTTTGTTTTTATTAAGTATAGTGGAGCATTAGATACAGGTAATCAGATAATGGGATATATGGGTAATAAAGTATATTATGAAACAGGAATAATTCTTCCAAGTATTATTATGGTAAACGGAGTAGGTAAACCAGATTTAAAAATAAATAAAATAAGAGGAACAATAACTTCTCCTTATTATGATGGTGGATATATAGATAAAGCAAGTAATAATTTTTGGGAATATAAAAATGGAAATTCAATGTTCAATTATATATTTTTTATAAGTCGAATAACACAAAAAATGATAGGTGGTAGTGTTAATTTGGTAGTACCTACATATAATGTACCATTAGGATAGTTTTATAAAACATAATAGAATTTATTACTATCATGTTTAATCTTCATTATAAAAATAATCTGTTAGTAAGGGGTTTTTGAATGGAGGTAGAATATGAAAAAAAGAAAAAAGATTGTATTAATAGTTATTACTATAGTATTGCTTAATATAATAGCTATTATATTAGCATTTAAAATAACATCCAGTAAAAAAGGTATACATAGTATATTGGGTTTTACATATATAGATATTAGTCAAGAATGCTATATTTCAGAGGATTATACTACAGATGAAGATGTAATAAACAGTATTAAACCAAAGTAAATGTCAAAATAAATGGTGTAATTAATAAATATGCTGATTATTTTAAAGGAACAATAGAAGTAGAGGGATATGAGATAGATGGTGCAGAAAGCTTTAACGAATTTGCTGTAGTTGAAGAAAATGATAGATTTATAATAACATATTTAGGATGCGGTGTATCTTTTGATGGTGAAAATGCAGAATCGTGGTATAGTAGGTGTTTTTATTATCCTCAAATAGATGAAAATTCAAAAAAAATTTTTATAAAAATAGAAAATACACAAGAGAATAAATTCTATTATGTTTACTCGAATAACTGATAATCACAAGGGCAGGAGGTGGAATTTTGAAAAAAAGAAAAAAAATTATATTAATATTGATTCCTTTTATAGTTATTGTAATTAGTATAGTTGTTTTTGTTCTAGCATTAAAAATAACATCAGAAAAAAAAGGTATACATAGTATATTTGGTTTTACCTTTATAGATATTAATCAAGAATGTTATATAACAGAAGCTTTTGAAAAAGATTTCTATCTTACAGAAGATGGTACAATAAATACTAAAACAGAAAATCATAAAAACAGTCCAATGACAATGGTAAATGTTAAGGCAAAAGGCGTAATTAATAAATATACTGAACGTTTCAAAGGAACAATTGAAGTAGAGGGATATGAGATAGATGTTGGTGGTGTAGATGAGTTTGTCAGTCTTTTCGACGAGTATAATGGTATTTCATTAATATATTTAGGAATGGGCTTTTCTGTTATTGATGAAAATATAGAAACGTGGTCAAGTAGGTATACTTATGATTTCTACATACAAGGAAACCGAGAAGATTTTGTAATTTGGGTAGACGATGGAGATGATAATAAATATTATTATGTCTATTCTTCATTAGATGATAAATAATTTATATAAATAATGTAAAATCAATATTGTAATCATAAACTACATAATATATAATTTGTATAGAACTATGAAAGAACAAAGGAAAAATTATGTATAATGTTGTGTTATGTGATGATAATAAGGAATATATTAAGTATCTTAATTATGTTCTAAAAGAAATAAAGGAAGAACTAAATATAGAGCTCTGTGTATATGAATATAATTCTGGTGAAGAATTAGTTCGAAATTTAGATAGTGGAATTAATTATGATTTACTGATTTTAGATATGCAGCTTGGTGGAATAGATGGTAATGAAACAGCACGTTTATTTCGAGAAAAATATCCATATACAGTTCTTGTATTTTGTTCAGGGTTTCTAAAACCAACTGTTGAATCATTTAAAGCAACACCCTTTAGATATATTATTAAAGACCAAACACATCAAGAATTACTGGAAACAATGAAGGAAATATTAAATGAGGTAGAAAGAAACTTAGAGGATCAATTTATTATTGGACATTACAGAAGTGCAGTAAGGAGAATAAACTTAAAGAATATTTTATATATAGAAACTTCAAAGAGAGGCAGTAGAATTGTGTTACATCCAAAATGTAAAGAAGCTAAACTTAAAGAAAAGCTCTTGTTGGATAAAAAACCGGAAGATTTATTTATTGAATTAAAAGAGTTTGGATTTGCATTAGCACGAAGTACATATCTAGTGAATATGAGTCATATAGATTTACTGCAATCAGAAGATTTTGTCTTTGATAATGGAGAGATTTTCAAGATTTCCAGAGCATATCAAAAAAGCTTTAAAGAAGCATTTATAAATTTTTCTCAATTTAAATACCTATAATTATATTCAAAAAGCCAAATTAAAAGTTTGGCTTTTTGAATATAAATAAATATCATTTAGTTACCATATTTATCAGAATATATGATATAATTATAAAAAATAAATTATGGGCACATGGAGCGGTTTGTCTGTTATCCTGACATAAATTAAGGAGGAAAATATAATGAAAAAAATAATTAGATCTATAGTTGCGTTGACGATAGTGGCAGTGATGTTTGGAACTTTTGGAAACATGAAAGCGCAGGCAGCTGATGATGTTCAATATGATTTGGTAATTGCAAACTCAGTAGAGGATGTTGAGCTAATCAAGCAGAATGCTTTTATGCTACCGGATAAGGCTATAGAGTATCTACAGTCCTTGCTTCCAGTTGGTAATGCAGGTGATATTGTTTGGTGTGTGTATTATGATGATTTTATAGGACAGAACTATTGTTATTATAAATATACTACAGGGTGGAACACGTTCGGAGCCGCAAATGAATACCAATTAGAAAATATGTTTGCGTCAGCTACTTGTAATTACTTATTAGCTGTTGATAATCCTGCAATGGGCCAGTCTGTAACCTTGACAGTCAATAAGGACGGTGCAGAATATATTGGTCATAACAAGACATTTAAGCTATATCAAGATGGCACTGAAAAGTATGTTGGAACCGGTACAAATGGTACTGTCACTTTCAGTAGCTTAATAGCAGGTACATATGACCTCTATGATAGTGGTACAGATACGGATATGGATGTAATCGTATCAAGTGATGAGCCGTCACCGATCATCAATTACTATACAGTAGAATATGCTGTTTCTAATTTGGGAAATGCCTCCGGTTCCACCATATCGGCAACCTATAACAATACAGTGATTCCGACCAACACAGTAGTCTTAGGAGGTAAACAGCTTGTTATTACCGTAACTGGAGCAGGTGCCGACAGCTACAACTACGCTTGGGCAGGGGCAGGCACAAGCAGTGAAACAGTTGCTACAGTTACAAAGCCAATACTATCTGGAAAGGTAAATGCCACTTGCACAGTAACCGGTATCAATGCTTATACCCTTACTGTTAACGCAGGAACAGGCGGAACGGTAAGCGGTTCAACCACTTTGGCAGAGGGAACAACGACCACCATCACAGCAACAGCGGACGAAAACTACACTTTTAGTGGCTGGACATCATCAAATGGCGGAACGTTTGGTGATGCCAATAGCGCAAGTACCACATTTACAATGCCATCGGCAAATACAACAGTAACAGCCAATTTTACTGCGAATAATATAATAACGATTGAAGTTTTAGAAGTAGAAGTCGCAGTTCTAGACGGTCTAGAAAATTACATAAAAGCTAATGCAAATGTAGAAAATGCATTTTCTCAGTCTGTTGAGATAAGACTATCTGATAGTGAAGAAACGACGAATGAGTTTACGACTTTGTTAGGTGACAATAATGGAAAGATTTTGGCCTTTGATATCAGTCTATATATAAAGGGGACAAATCAAAAGACACAGCCACAAAACGGCTATGCAGTTACGATTAGTATTCCATTGCCAAATGAACTGTGGGACTCACGGGCAGATATACAGATTGCACATATCCTAGATGGAAAAGTGCAAATTTTACCATCAAATTTGGTTTGGGAAAATGAGATGTGGAATATTGTATTTGATGCTGAACACTTTAGTCCCTATGCACTGCTAGTCGGTGTTAAAGAACCAGAAACATCAACGACAACACCAGAAACATCAACGACAACACCAGAGGTTATAACATCACCAAAAACGAGTGATAGTATGTTAACGATATGGTTATTGATGGTTGCTATGGCTAGTGGGATATCATGTGTCGTTTTTGGAAGAAAGAAAAGAATTAGTGAAAAATAGATATTTGAAATGAAATCGGCGGGTGGTTTACCCGTCGATTTTGATGCAAGGACAAAAGATTGAGAAACTCAATATCATTTATGTTGTTAATTCTCAAAGAAAATTGTATAATAGAATGAAGATTAATACATTGGAGTACAATACGCTCCATGTAAAACATTATAGGAAGAATATATAAATGAACAAACAAATTAGACTAGATAAATATCTTGCAGATATGTCGATTGGAACAAGAAGCGAAGTAAAAGCATTTATAAATGCAGGTAAAATAAAAGTAAATGGTGAAATAACAAAGAATTACTCTCTTAAAGTAGATTTGTTAGAAGACACCATTTGTTATAACGACATAGAAGTAAGATATAAAAAGTACGAGTATTTTATGCTCAACAAACCACAAGGCGTTATTACAGCTACTACAGATAAAAATTCAAAAACAGTACTTGATTTGATTGAAGAAAAAAGCAGAAAAGATTTATTTCCTGTTGGAAGGCTTGATAAGGACACTGAAGGCTTATTGCTAATTACAAATGATGGAGATTTGGCACATCAATTACTAAGTCCTAAGAAACATGTAGATAAGGTTTATTATGTTGAAATAGATGAAGCTATAGATGATACAATGGCAGATAACCTAAGAAATGGTGTAGAAATAGAAAACGGAGTAAAGACTATGCCTGCAAATCTTGAAATACTTAAGATAAATGGTAAAAATGCCTATCTTCTTACAATTCATGAGGGAAAATTTCATCAAGTAAAGAGGATGTTTGAAGCAGTGGGAAGAAATGTTACATTTTTAAAAAGGCTTTCAATGGGTTCATTAAAACTGGATGAGAGTTTATGCTGTGGAGAATACAGGACGCTTACAGAAGAAGAAATAAATAATTTAAGAAAATAATTTAAAAAATGCAGAGGTACATATATAATGATAAGAAAATTTGATGCCGTTATTTTTGATTTAGACGGAACACTGATTGATTCTATGTGGATGTGGAAAACCATAGATTTAGAATATTTAGGAAAATACAATATAGATTTACCTGATAATTTATCAGATGAAATTGAAGGGAAAAGCTTTTCAGAA
>JAVBUL010000088.1:0-3098 GCA_031555415.1 Lachnospiraceae bacterium
GTCATATTTTCCTCCTCGTTATTATTAAAATGTTTATGTGATTCCACTACTGATCCGGGTACAGCACCTTTTATTACAGTCGAACCTTCCCATGCTTCAAATTCTTTAATCATGTAAGCTCTGACTATACCTTTTTCAGTTTCAAGGTCGCCAAACTCGGCTTTTTTAATTCTTCCACCTACACTCATATCATAATTAGCACCATGTTTCATAAGACTGTAAACCTTAGCAGCTTCTTTATTTATATAATTCCCATTGTCATCTTTTGATAGATCTAATTGCGCCTTAAATCTCAAGTCGCCATTCTCAGCATAAATGTCCATAATACCTATTTCTTTGCTTCTGTCATGTTGATGTAAAACAAATATTTGATTAGTTCCATCTTTTGTCTTGAAATTATTTATAGATTCCTCAGTAAAGTAATCACCATATGAATCTAAAACACTTCCTTTTATCAGAATTCCCTCAAAAGTTCCTTTTTCTTTATTTGCTTTTTCGATCAATCCTGATGCTTCTTTTGTAAATTCTTTTTCTCCATTTACACTTTTTAGTATCATCACTCCTCCTTCCCTAATACTTAAATTTATATGTAGTATTGCAGTAACAGCTTATAACTTCCTCTGCTGAAGCTCCGGGCTCATGAGCATATAACAACCCATTGGGAAATCTGTCTTTTATATCTATCTCGAGCATATTCATATCTGAATGTTCTTTTCGGTCTGTTTTTCCACCGCCTGTATGAACCCAGACTTTTCTATTCGAAAGGCCCTGTTTTGCTAGTTCGTTATTAGCATATCCTGCAGCTTTGGCTGTTTCTGTCCTTGCAATTGTCAAGCTCCTACTTTTTGTCATTCCTTCTACATTATCTCGTACCTCCTTAGCAATCTGTTTAGCGTTTATACCTGCTTTCTGTTTTTCTGTGATTATGTTATTTATTTTTTTCTCAGTTGTTTTAGTTACTTTAGTTACAGTATTAGCAGCATATTTCTTGTTATATGAATTTAAAATTTTACTCTCTACAACTTCAAAGTTTTTTATCTTATCTTTTACTCCGTACAGTTTATCCATAGTTTTTCCCATTTCCTGTACCGTGACAGTATCTGCTGTTTTAATTGTTTGAGCAAAATTTTGTTTAAATCCTTTTATGTCATACACAACTTTATTATCCATATCATGTACACTTACAGCCAGTTCTTGAAAATCTTTGTCAACCATCTTTTTTATTTTCTTAGTGATCTTTCCACGTGTTTTCTGTATTTCCTTAGCTTCCATCATCACTTGTTTTTTATTCTTTGCCTTTGCCATCTTACACATCCTCCGAACTTGGGTTTGTATCATCAGGCTCTGCATATCCTGTTACCACATCATCTAATGTGCTTGGCATTCCTTTTATGAGTATTACATCCCCATTCTCAACTTCATCCAATCCCATGGCTTTTCTTTTTTCATTAACTTTATGGAATTCGGAAGAATTAAGGGCATTTAGATAATCTATTTGTTTATCCTTGAGGACTGCTATATTATTAACATCAAAACCTACTTGGCGGTTATTGGGCAAATCACTTCTAAATAATCGATTTTGTGCTGCATTTATTTGTGAACTTGCTGGTATTATATTTTCAGTATACAATGCTTCTTTTGCCTCTTTCATATTGTTATACTTTGCATTGTCCTTACCACCTATCAGAAGATCTGGAACATTCAAAACATTGCTTGTGATATTCCTTATTTCCAACATTGCTGACATATAATCAAAATCCCGGGGTGCAAAATCTAATGTTTGTATAATAGTTTTATCTTTTTCAAATCCTTGTAGTATCAATGGATCTCCTACATTATCAGCTCCGTTGCTTTCCCTAATTTGATCTTTCATTTTTTCCACTGTATTTCCAGTTGATAACATATCGAGTAATATTAAGAACTGCCTTTTACCTGTATTTGCCAATATCCCGTTGTTCCATCTACTTATCAAACAATAATAATCATGTAATAATGCTAATGATATTACACGGTTTAATCCGGTAGTTTTACTATATAGATTCGGCATTCGCTTATAACAGAAATTATCAAGGTCTTTACCCTTTATAATCTGGTTTCCTACCTCAATACTCTGGATACCAGACAGTAAGTTCTTACTGTCATAATTTACTTTGTACTCCCCAGGAGCATAAACCCACAGATCATATTTATCATATAGTTTTATTTTTCTTATCAGGAATTCCCCAAAGATTGTCCAGTACAACAGGCAAAAATACATATAGTCATTTGTATCCATTAACTTATTAGGCTGCTGTATACTGTTATAAACTATATTGTCCTTAATTTCCTTTTTCTCACCATTTCGCCCTTCCATGTATACCGACCAATTGATAGCATAGAAACCTTGTTGTATACGATCCAAAGCTGACGATATGAAAGGATTTTCAGGCATTTGTCTTAACATCTTATTCAAATTCATATTGTACGAGGAGGTACTTATAAAGTTTTTATAAAGTTGGAGCATATCATCAAAGCTTTTTATTACTATCTGGTTATTTTCCTTGATGTTTTTCAGCTTTTCTTCTTTTCTTTTCCTAAATAACATATTACCTCCTCTCTCATAATTTTGATTTATACCGTTCTTTCAAATCTCTATGTCTGTAATTACTTAATCCATAGTCTAATGAATCCTTGGTATGCGGATCAAAGTTAAACATGTCTTTTTTATTCCCCACTTTCACTACTCCATTTTCATCTCTTTTATATTTCAGATTTTTTAATTCTCTATAAGTGTTCTTACACCTCTTAGCAATTATGATTTTATTAAAAGACTGTAATTTAGCTATTCTTCCCAGTGGGTTCCCCGACATCTTATCCGCCGCTCTCATCAAAATCCCATTATCTTTGAAGTTTTTTATTGTTCTTGCTTCTGCCCCGTCCGCAAATATGACGATACCATCTTCGCTAATATTCCATAAAAAATCTTCTTGTAGTAAATCCGGAATAGTTAATCCTTTCTGATAGAATTCATCATAAACATACAGATAGTTGTTTTCATAGTCTATTGCACTTCTTACGACAGCATCATAGGAAATACTAAACCCAAAATCCATACCTGC
>JAVBUL010000094.1:0-3225 GCA_031555415.1 Lachnospiraceae bacterium
TTAACTGCATTTTCAACTAGATTTGAAATCACTATAGTCATTTTAACCTCGTCTATTTCTGCAACAACAGGTCTAAAGCTTTCAAATACTAACTCAATATTTCTTTGCGCAGCAATAGGTCTTAACCTTCTTAATACTAATTCAACTAACTCATTAATATTTTTCTGCTCAATATTTAAACTCTCTGTCTTTTTTTCTAATTTAACAAGAGTAAGCAAATCAGTTATAATTTGATTTTCTCTATCTATCTCTGCCACAATGTCCGTCATAAATTCTTTGTACATTTCTATAGGGACATTTTCTTGCATAAGCAATGAATCTGCTAATACTTTTATTGATGTTATAGGTGTTTTTAATTCATGAGATACATTCGATACGAACTCTTGTCTTGAGTCATCTAATGTCTTCATTCTCTTCATCATTTGCTCTACAGCTCTACCGATTTGAGCCATCTCACTATATCCACCCGCTCTTATTCTGCCTTTAAACTGACCAAGCTTCACATTATCTATGGACTCTTCAAATTTCTTAAATGGCTTTGCCAACTTCATGGCGCATATTACTGCTATAAGAATTACAACCAAATAAACCATCAACAAAATAATCCATAAGGTATAATCTAATTCTGCCACATCCTCTTGAATATCCTCAAGAGAAAATGTCATCAAAACAACTCCGTTTATAGTACCACTTTGGTGTGAATTAGTTGTACTTGACAGAGCTGTTGCTATTTCTATGTATGCCTTTTCCTCTGAATATTTAATAATATTTTGTCCCTTAAAACAACGTATTACACTTTCAGACATGCACACTTTTTCTGTATCAATGGCATATGTATCTTTAATAATCTTAAAACTACTATCTATAACCATTATTCTTCCATTATAGGTAGATGTTATTTGAAAAATTTCTGTATCCACAGCAACTGATGCATGTGTATCCATATATCCTTCTTTAATCATATTATTTTTTAGTATCAACGACAGCGACTTAATTCTATCAAGTCGCTGGTCAATGATTCTATCTTCATAATTATTTACATATACAAACTTAAACACTGTTATAGGCACTACTCCAATAAATACAATTATCAGAAAAACATATAACTTTAAGCTCTTAAAAAAATTTCTCATATTTGAGTTTATGCCAATCATTCCTTTTTATCCTTGAAAATAATATCCAACTCCCCATTTTGTATGAACATACTTTGGCTCGCTTGGATTACTTTCAATCTTTTCTCTTAATCTTCTAATATGTACATCAACAGTTCTTACATCTCCTGGATATTCATATCCCCAAACTGTATTAAGTAAACTCTCACGTGAATATACTTTATTCGGATTTGTTATAAGAAGCTCTAATAAATCAAACTCTTTTGCAGTAAGGTTGACTTCCTCATCAATTATAAATAATCTTCTTCCATCAAGCTCTAGTTTTAAATCACCTTTTTCTATTATTCTGTTCTCTTCTTCTTTAGCGTGATTTTTATTATTTCTTCTAACTATAGCTTTAATTCTAGCCTTAACTTCTAATATGTTAAATGGCTTTGTTATATAGTCATCTGCACCATATTCTAGACCAAGAATCTTATCCATATCTTCGCCTTTCGCAGTGATCATAACAATAGGAACATCTGAAAACTCTCTGATATGCTGACACACCTCAAAACCGCTTAATTTTGGCAACATCAAATCAAGAAGAATTATATCATACTCTTTCTCTTTTGCCATAGCAACTGCCTCTTCGCCATCATATGCACAGTCTACTTCCATCTCATCTTGTTCAAGACTAAACTTAATTCCCTTTACAATTAATTTCTCATCGTCAACTACCAATACTTTGTTTGCCATTATTACCTCTTTCCGACATTCTTTTATGCCTTTTTCATAGCTACTTCCTAAAGCGTAATAAAATCTTTAACCTTATCAAATGCTCCCTGCTTTATACCTGAAACATTCATTAAATCCTCTAGACTCTTAAAATTACCTTTAGTTTCTCTGTACTTAATAATACTTTCCGCCTTGGATTCCCCGATTCCCGGGAGCGTCATAAGCATTTCTTTACTTGCTGTATTAATATTAACAAGTGCACTTGCTTCAGAATTCCCAATCTGAATAGGCAAATCTGCTGTTTCATCCTTCGAATATATTCTTATTTGCATCCCATCAATAACTTGTTCTGCAAGATTAATATATTCTGTGTCTGCTTCTTCTAAAAAACCACCTGCAAGTTCAACCACCTGATACAATCTTATACCTATCTGAACCTCATATACACCAGGATTTTTTACATATCCAGTAACATGAACATATAATGTATCTTCCTTTGTGTACATGGTTTCCTCATAACTTGTGGCATCCACATCATTTTGAATTACAGCTTTATCTTTGTTTTGACTACAGCTATATAGAACTCCCAAAAACAGAAAACATGTAATGACCAAAATATATTTTATAAATTTCTTTAGTCTCACTTTTTCCTTTCTCAAAGTTCTCACAAATACAATACATACATATTTTAACTAATTTCTTCAAATATTACAATAGATTTTTAAACTTTTTTTAATTATTCCACTTAAATATTATAAATCCCATAACTGCGACCGCCATTCCAATAAGTTTTTGCCATGTAAATGTTACTTTTTCTACTCCAAACATTCCAAATAATTCAATTATATATGAAACTAATAACTGAGCAATAACTATTAAAAGTGCTGCTTTCGCTGGTCCTAGGTTTCCAATACTTTTAATAACTGTTAATGTTATAAACGCTCCTATCAATCCACCTGTTAACATATACTTATTGTCAACATTAAATAGATTCATAATATTTTCTCTTCCTGTCATAAACCATGCGCCAAGGCATACGGCAAATGCAGTTATTTGTACCCATCCATTCGATACCCACATTCCTGCCGACTTTGTAACCTCTGTATTAAAAACACCTTGAACACTCATAAGTGCTCCTGATATTAATGCAATAATATATCCCATAAAAAACCTCCCAAAATGAATTTCTGTATCATTATGATTTTATCCATTTGGGGAGATTAATATACAAAAAGATTCGTCTTCGTTGAACTTTAGTGCATCTGTGTATCCAATTCTTCATTTAAAGCATCTAGCTCTTTTTTAACATCATTTCCGTTCCATATATTATTCATAACATTATTAACTTTTAACCAGTAATCTGTTGTTGTCATAAGTTTTGGCAATGAATTTGATT
>JAVBUL010000182.1:0-5762 GCA_031555415.1 Lachnospiraceae bacterium
GTTCTTTCACACTCTAAACTCTGTTTAGAGTTTTATTTGGGCAGTTTCGTAAGCAAACTTGCGAAATACATGGTATTATTATGAAAAAAGTGTTGATTTTTATTATGACTATATTTGCTGTCTTAAACTTATTTGGTTGCAGTGAAAAAGAAATTACATTACCCAAATATATGAATAATGAATGTTATTATGGAGAGGGTTTTCAAGATTATACAGATTATTGCAAATATTATTACAATGAAGAAACTATAACACAATTTGAAACACATACACAATTCGAAAAAGTATCTAATTCGGATGTTGAAAATATTAAAAGTTATTTTGAGGATTTCGGTGAATGGGTAAAAAATGAAAGTTATTGCGATAAATATGATTTCGATATTCAGTCACAAATAAAAAAAGATGATTATTTTTGCATTATAATAAAGGAAGGGGATAAAATAGGGGATAGTGTGTATGGCAAGTTTGAATGTTATGATGTTTATTATGCGGATATGTCAAAGTGTGTTTTATACTTCGTTCATTCAAATAAGTAAACATTTCAAAAGATTGTGTGATTATCTCAAAGAAGATTGGATATTTGCATATTCGCTAACGAAAAATTTAAATGAAACTTTTGAAATAGTAGGATTAACAAAACAAATAAAAGAATAAATGGTGATTATTGATGAAATATAAATGCTTTTGTTGTGGTTTCCTTACATTAAATGAAAATCCTGAAAAACCTACTTTTGAGATTTGCCCTGTATGTTATTGGGAAAACTACCCTTATCAAAATGTAAATATAGATAATTTGGGCGGAGCAAATTCAGTAAGTTTAATTCAAGCTAAAATAAATTTCAATAAATATGGAGCAATGGAAAAAAAGTTTATAAAAAATGTAAGACCTCCATTCTTAGAAGAAAATTAATTCAATGAATATTTATGGAACACATACTGTTCTTGTAAGAGAATAAAATCATTTAAGGCAGTTATCAAAATGAAGAAAAAGAACAAAAAGAAAATATGTCTAGTAGCAAGTATAATAATGTTAACAATAGTTTTGGGTTATATTCTTTTATGTAGAACTAGAATTACTACATCAGAAGCTAACTTAGTATTTGGTAAGATAGACATAATATTGAACCAAGAGGAAAGTGATACACTAAAAGAGATACTTAATAATAAATTATTGTTTATGGAAAATCTTTATTGTGGTTTTTCAGAAGATAAATCTATTAAATTTGGTGATTTGATTTTTTGTATTGCTCATGATAGTTGTAATGTTATAAAAGTTGGAAAAATGTATTTTAATATATCAGAAGAGGAAAGGGAAATAATAAATCAAATTTTCAAGAATCACGGTGGAAGATTTCCTTGCATATAATATTCTTTCAAAATGATTTACCTAGTCACTTTACATTTATAGTAAATATGTGGTATTATTATGACGAATGTTTTCTCATAGAAAGCATTCGTCATTGAACGTTTATACAAAAAGGAGCAAAATATTATTATGGAAAAGAAACCGTTTGTAACATTGGAACAGATTAAAGAAATAACAAAGACATATCCTACACCATTTCATATTTATGATGAAAAAGGTATCAGAGAGAATGCAAAGAGATTAAAGGAAGCATTTGCTTGGAATAAAGGTTTTAGAGAGTATTTTGCAGTTAAGGCAACTCCAAATCCATTTTTGATAGATATATTAAAAGAGTATGGCGCAGGAGTGGACTGTTCATCAATGGCAGAGCTTTATATGGCTGAAAAAATGGGATTTGCCAGTGACAAAATGAACGACGGAATTATGTTCTCATCAAATGCAACTCCGGCAGAAGATTTTGAATATGCAGCAAAACTTGGTGCAATAATCAACTTAGATGATTTTACACATATAGATTTTTTAGAAAAAACAGTGGGAATACCTGAGAGAATCAGCTGTAGATTTAATCCGGGTGGAACTTTTTCAATAAGTACTACTATCATGGATAATCCAGGTGATGCAAAGTACGGATTTACAAAAGAACAAATGATAGAAGGATTTAAAATATTAAAAGAAAAAGGCGTAAAAGAGTTTGGTATTCATGCATTTTTAGCAAGCAACACTGTTACAAATGAATATTATCCAACATTAGCAAAGGTTTTATTTGAAACAGCTGTTGATTTAAAAGAAAATACTGGGGCAAATATTACGTTTATAAATCTATCAGGTGGTATCGGAATACCTTACAGACCGGATCAAGAGCCAAATGATATATTGGAAATTGGAAAAGGTGTAAAGGAAGTATATGAGGAAGTGCTTGTTCCTGCTGGAATGGGAGAAGTAGCATTATTTACAGAGCTTGGCAGATTTATGATGGGACCTTATGGAGCGCTTGTAACAAAGGCTGTTCACGAAAAGCATATATATAAAGAGTATATTGGATGCGATGCTTGTGCATGTAACCTTATGAGACCTGCAATGTATGGTTCATATCATCATATAAATATTTTAGGAAAAGAAGATGCACCATGTGACCACAAATATGATATTACAGGTTCATTATGTGAGAATAATGATAAATTCGCTATAGATAGAATGATGCCAAAGATTGAAATGGGTGATTATTTATATATCCACGACACAGGAGCACATGGTTATGCAATGGGCTATAACTATAATGGAAAGCTTAAATCAGCAGAATTATTGGTTAAAGAAGATGGAAGTGTAAAGCTAATAAGACGTGCAGAAACAGTAAATGATTATTTAGCTACATTTGATTTTTGTGATATATTCTAAAAAAGTCTCGCTCGGCAGCGAGACTTGCAAGAATTGCTTGCAATTCTTGATTAACTGCCACCACTTGGCTTGCGCAGTTTTCCTATAACTATAAAAAAGCATCACTTGGAGGTTGCATTTAATGAAAAGCATTATTAAAGAGATATCAAATAAAAAGAATATAGAAGTTAATGTTAAAAAATACGCTCATAAAATGATGGAGTTATACAGTGATAGTTCTTTTATAAGGCTGGCGATGAACTACTTTACATATTATGAAATCGTATCAGATATGGGAAAGAAAAGTGATAAATTAAGCTCTATTGTCAATGATTTTAGTGAGATAATAGAAGAAGGTGTAATAAATGAAAATGATTTACAAAATAATGATGCACTTGAAAAAGTAGATAAGTTAAGAAGTGAAGTAATCAGTGTTATGAAGGGACTTACTTCATATGTAGATAGCTTTAATATCTATGAGTATTGTTTAAACAGAGTGCAATATAGATTCGAAGATTCTAGTGAATTACTTAGTAAAAACGAAGAAGAGTTAATAACAGATATTATGAACTATATCACATCAGAGGATGATAATTTTATCGTAAATACAAAGATAACTGAAATAGTTAGGCAATTGCCGGTAAGAATGACAAAGTCTAAGTTCTTTGAGTATTTAAGAGAAGGAATTAAAGTTTATAATGGAAGTGAGAAATCTGCTTTAGAAGATTTTCTTTACATGCTAAAAACCAGTGCTATGTTAGAAAAATATAATGGTGCTGATAGTTTGTGTGAAGATATTGATAGTATTTATAAAGAGTTTGAGAATTTGAAGTTTTCAGATATTACAAAGGAAGATTATGATATTTTAACAGGAAAACTTAAATATGTAGCCAATTTCTTAGAAGAGAATGTAAGTACCTTTATGTTACTTGAGGAACTGATAAATGATGTATATGTTATCTTACTTGCAAAATCATATAAGCAAGAGAGTGCAACAACTACAGATTTATGTAAGAATGTTATAGGTACAATAAATAAGAGAATAACATCAGAAGATTTTGAAAGCGTATATGAAGATATAGCTGACGATTTTATGATGTTAGAAGGTGAACAAGAAAAGCTTTACAATAAAATATATTCTAATGATCATATGATTGATACTATAAAAAAGGAATATGAAAAAATGCTGGAAGAATCTGAATTTTCGGGTTTATATGATTCATTAGAGAAGATTACACTTTTAGTATCAGGTAGTATATTTGTTGAATTTGGTAAAAAAGATATGTCATTAGTTGATGAAGAATATATTTTAAAAGTTACAAATGAGCTTATTGACCTAATGAAAGATTTTTTTGAAAAAAATGAAAAAATAGTTAACAGAGCAGTAATGGCACATATATTAGCAGGCTTGCCGGTATTTTTTAATAACCTTGAAGAGATAAGTGAATATGTCTCTAATGGACTTAGAAATTGTAGCGATTTAGCTGAAAAGGCTGCTGTTATTGAACTGTTTGAAGGGGAGAATATTAGTGGTAACGTGGTATAATGATTTATATCTAACAGAAGGTATAAAAAAGAAAAAAAGAAAAATACTACATAATCTGAAGAAAAACAAACTTCAGATAAATGTTTATACCATTATTTTGCCATTGGGTGATTCTGGACTATTAGAGATATATCCTTCATATATTTTTTTACAGGACATTTATAAAAAAGAAAAAATACATTTAATTGGACTTGCAGAAGATAAAGAAGAAGCTTTCGAATTAGTTGAGAAGATAGTTATGGATTGTTATAAAGCTACAAATGGTTTTGATATAAAGTCTTTCGTGACAGAAAGGCAGGTAGATATTTCATGATTGGAATAGTATTAACCATTTTGAAAATAATAGGAATAATAATATTAATTCTTATCGCATTGATATTAGTGCTACTGGGAATAGTGTTATTTAATCCTATTAGGTATAAAGCTAGCGGTTCGTTTTTAAATAATGATCCAAAGGTAAAGTTCAGGGCAACATATTTCTTGGGTTTAGCAAGATTTAATTTGGTCTTTGAAAATAGTAAATTGGTCTATAAAGCAAGGATAGCTTTTAAAACATTAGTTGATAGCGAAAAAGCAGATACGGATGCAAAACCGAAAAGTAAAAAAGCGAAAAAAGATGATTCAAAAAGCAAGAAAACTAAAGTTGATGAAAGCAAGGATCCTCTTGATGATTCAAAGCTAAAGATAGCAAATCTAGATGGTGAAAACATAGATATAGATAATATTCATGTTGAAGTTAAAAAGGAAAGCCGACTAAAGAGATTTTTTAGAAATATTTGTAATAAGTTAAAAAAGATTAAATTCAAAATTTTACAAATATGTGATAGAATAAAGAGTGTCTTTGAAACTTATGAAAGCTATCGTGATTTTCTTACAACAGAAGAGTCACGAGTGGCTAGAAAAGAGATAAAGTCAAGGGTTTTTAAGATTTTAAAAGCGATTAAACCAAAGAAACTAAAAGCAAGACTAAGATTTGGTTTTGAAGACCCTGCATTAACAGGTCAAGTGCTTGGAGCATTAAGTATACTTTACCCTATATATGGAGATAATCTAATACTAGAGGCTGAATTTTTAGATGTAGAGCAGATGATATTAGAGGGTGAGTTTAAACTAAAGGGAAGAATAAGAGTGATAACATTACTTATTCAGTTCTTTAAAATATATAGAAATAAAAGACTTAAAGAGTTTATTAGTTTCATAAAAACAGGAGGGAATTAAATTATGGCAGAAAAGAAAGAATTCGAAGCAACAGCACAATCACTTTTTTCAGGGATGGCAAATGTAATGACAACAAAAACAGTGGTGGGAGAAGCGATAAATATTGAAGATACTATTATCTTACCATTAGTGGATGTTTCATTTGGAATGGGCGCAGGCGGAAAAGGCGGCGGAGTAGGTGGAAAAATGTCACCTAGTGCAGTGCTTGTAATAAAAGACGGTTCAAGTAAATTAGTAAATATTAAGAATCAAGATAGT
>JAVBUL010000145.1:0-17133 GCA_031555415.1 Lachnospiraceae bacterium
AAAGCATAGAATACACCTTCTTCTACTTGATATTTTATAACTAAATATTTTAATCTGTTATTTTCAATAGGACAGGCTAATGTTAACGCATTGACTTCAATTTCTAAAGTATCATTTTGAATTAACTTGTTTAATCTGCCAGCTACATTGTAGCTTTCCAAGCCATCACCATAAAAAGCGGAAAGAATCTGAATTTTATTATCAATCAAAATTGAATCAATACTTGTATTCAATGCTTTTGCCAGTGCCTGCAATATAGATGTTTCTGGTAAAGCATGTCCATTTTCCCATTTTGATACAGCTTGCGGACTAATATTTAAAATTTCTGCTAGACATTCTTGGGTATATCCACGTTCTTTTCGCAATATTGCAATTTGTTTTCCTATTTTATTTGTGTTCACTACAAAACCTCCAAAATATTATTGTTCAGATGACAACTTTATTATACAAGTTTAAATTGGAAAGCAGAATATACTGTGGTTTATGTTATTAAAACTTTATCTCAACCTATGGTTGTTATTAAACTTTATATTAGTTCCATCTCATCCTTCATTCCCACAAAACCATACTTCTCATACAACGGTCTTCCTGCCTCCGTAGCCTCAAGTAAGATTTGCGTAACACCTTGTGCTTTAGCTTCCTTTACAAGCAAATCAAGGGTATGTAATGCTATACCCTGTCTTCTATATTCCGGTGAGGTATACATATTCATAATATATGCTTTCCTTCCACTTGGATTATGGTACGTTGGCATAACTTCATAAAAACTTACACCACCTGCACCAATAACTTTCCCCTCATCATATATTAGATATGCTATATGCTCATTACAGCTTAATGTCTTTTTATAATAGTCATATGATGTGTTCTCAACCGCTTGCATATCTGTATCTTCTGATAGCTTATTAGCTGCACGAAGAACTACAATTCGTGTTTTCACCAATTCGTCAATATCTTTTATCGTTGCTTTTTTATATTCATAGATTGTATCTGGTAGCTTATTTAAATACATATCAAGTGCGTCCTCACTTTCTTCTAAAATCTTCATTAGTTTAGATGATGGATGTGCATAAACAATCCTGTAATCAGCTTCGCCAATATCTTCTCTGACATGAAATGCCAATTGCTCTTGTTCTAAACTAAACTGTGCATTAACACCTTCTTTATTACCTCTTGCATCCAAACGAATCCATTTATTGATACTTTTTATATAAACAGCATTAAGTGCATGAATACAAAATCCTGTTTCTATAGTATCTCCCAATGTAAGCTTTTGATAACAAATCCCTGCTGGTATGTCACATGCTCTTAGTAACGCTGCAAGTAAATTAGACTTTGCCCAGCATATTCCGACCTTTTCTTCTAAGACTTCTGATGCTTTCTTAGTAACTCTCTTATCTTTAGCATCCCACGAATGTTTTATTTCATCTCTTACATATTCATATATAAGTTTTATTAACTCTATTTCCTCATCCGTCATAGCTTTAAACTCTTCTGCTTTTCTTATAATCACAGGATTTTTCCAATCAATATACATTGATGAAGAAAGGTATTCTGATATATTATTTTTAATTTTTAAAGTACTCATATTTAAACCCCTAACTTTTTTATCTTACGCTCACTAATTTTAATTTCTTACATAGACAAAGCCTTCCCTTAATCTATTATAAAACCACTCAGACTAATAATTTGGTATATCTGTTCTCCTGCTTACACTTAGTATCATAAAATTACCTTTTAACCTTTATTAATATAATAATGAATAACCGTCTGGAACATTAAACGGTACCAGACGGTCGTTTTACAAATTCTCTTATATTAAGAATATCATAAATAAAAAGTTTTATAAAGTTTATTTTACGTCAATTACAAAATCAAATATAGCAAATTCTTTTGCTTCTTCTTCTGATTTTACTTCTAGCCATTTAAAGTGATCCTCAACGTCTTCTTCCATTACATAGATATGAAGTTTGGTAATATCATAATTATATGTGTTAATTCCTATAGTGCCTATACCTGTTTCAGTATCTATTACATTTCCTCTGGATTCCAATCGTTCCCCATCTTGATTAAATATAACAACGCTTATAAACTCATCCATTTCATTAGTTTTATAATACATAACTCCATGGTACTTTGATATATTAATTGATTTTATCACTATTTCATTTTGTACTTCCCTATCTACATTAATTACTTTCATACTTGTATCCACTATAAACGGAATTGTAATTTCCCAATTCCCCTCAATACGATCTCCATATTCAAACATATCTATTTCTTTTACAATAATTTTAATATAACCATCCTCTAAAGCCTTCTCTAAAGCCTCTTCATTTTTATTAATTACCATAATACCAATATAACTATTTTTTCCATCATTCTTACCAGACACTTGAACATCATAATCATAAATACTTGCTTCTTTATTAATTCCATAAGATGCCCTTAAGATAGGACCTCTTTCCAATATACTAAAATCATAAATATCAGATTCCAGCTTAACTGTTACATATGTCGAAATTCCATCGCAATATACTTCTGAAGCTGTAATGGTTATCCCTTTATCAGTATCTGAAATATTTTCATCCTTATCGCTATCTAAAATTAATGTTTGTTCTTTACTAATATCGCCTGAATATTGTACTGACTCCTTGAGCCTAGCAAATATATCTCCAATAATAGGAATCTTTGCTGCCACTGTAGGATTTGCAAAAAGAAATGCACTACACAATACCACAATTACCGCTGCCACACACGATGCAATCCTTAATATGTGTAAAGTTGGTCTTCTACCCTCCTTTAAGTTACTTAAAGTTTCCTCAAATCTTTGATTTACATTATCCGGAATTTCCATATCTTTATTTATAGCCTCGATATAATCATCTAATTTTTCCATACCAATTACTACAACACGTTGCTTTTCATCCAAACAGTTCAACATTTCAATCCATTCAATATTTGCAAAACCTTTATCTTCTACAACTTCTTCTGGAATTTCATTATCCAAAGTCCACTTAGAGTTTTTGTTATAAATGATATTGCAATTATTAATAAGAATACGTATTAACCATGTCTTGAAATATTCGGCATGTCGCAATGTATGAATTTTTTCCCAACAATCAAGTATTGTATCCTGCATAGCATCAGCAACATCTTCATCATTTTTTAGTATTGCTTTTGCCACTTTGTACATACTCATCTTGCGGTCTTGCATCAATTCTGTAAATGCATCTTTATTATGCTTTTTAGCTTTTTCACCAATTCATTGTTCATTGTAATATCCTTTTCTATTTACCCGGGTTTTATTTTTATGCCTTACACTTATTAGATAAATTATAATACAGTTTGGTCTGCTTAAATAAAAATTTTTTTAAAAAACCGCCTAGAAAACCTAAAACGGTTGCCTAGACGGTAGACTTACAATTTAACTTTCCAGTTCGGGTAGCCCTGCTACCGATGTCAGTAGTGATAAAATTCCTGCAAGAATTGATGCTGATATTACTGAAATCCAGTTTACATCACTTATAACCGCTGTTGCACCTATTGTTGCTATTGCTGTTTGTGCTATTGTTTTTACTGCTCTGATTCCTGCGGCTCTAAGCCACTTTTTGGTCTTTTCACTCATTTAATTAACCCCATTTATGATTGTCAGTTTTGACATCACCTAATGATTATATTTTGTTAATTATATGCAGCTTTATCATTTGGTAAAACCTATTCTCTCTCAAGGCAGATTTATATAATATCAAAGCCTATACTTTGCCGAATTGTCGTGTTTTTGTCAAAATTTTAAAATTAAAATACAAAGAAAGGGACACGAATTATGAAGAAATTCAAAAAACCAATTTTACTGTTACTCACTTTATCTATTTTATTTGCATTCAATTTATCAACTTTTGCTTCTGATGAAAACAAAACAGTTTCAAATGTTTGTACAACAGAATGTGAACATGAGCACGCATTATCCGCAATCTCACTAACTGCAACTTGTACACATCCAAGAAGTCTGCATTTATCAGATAGCTGGGTAACCGTTGGTTGTACTAAACAATACGTTCGTACTGAACAATGTTATGTTTGTAACACAGTATATTCCACAATATTATCTTCAGTTACACAGCATACATATTCTCCAAGTGCAATTCCTGGCCATGAAGGCTATTGTTTAAAATGTGGATATTTTGCAGGTTATTAAATAACGATTTTATATTTAACCAAATAAGCAAGAATAACACCACTTGTACAAAGAGGTGCAAAAGAAGGTTTAGGAGATATATCCTAACCTTCTTTTTATATATTGCTGCTATTTCAAACTTTTCATTATAGTTCTCCATAATTCTTATCTTATTTCAATTTTAAATGTTAAGGGTTTATCACCACCCACAGTAGTATAAATCTTTAAACCTTCTTCTACTCGCTGAAATTCAATCTCATCTTCATACCCCAACACACTTACTTTGTCTATCAGGTAGCCCTGCTACCGATGTCAGTAGTGATAAAATTCCTGCAAGAATTGATGCTGAAATTACTGAAATCCAGTTTACATCACTTATAACTGCTGTTGCACCTATTGTTGCTATTGCTGTTTGTGCTATTGTTTTTACTGCTCTGATTCCTGCGGCTCTAAGCCACTTTTGGTCTTTTCACTCATTTAATTAACCCCATTTATGATTGTCAGTTTTAACATCACCTAATGAATTATTTTGTTAATTATATGCAGCTTTATCATTTGGTAATACTCAGAGTAATTGGAAGATAAACCCACGAAGTTGATATCCATAATTCCCTTACATATATCAGCTTATTCTTTAAATATTTCATTTTTCAACTTATTAAATTCACTAACATCTATTGTTATTACTTTTTCAAACAATTTACCTTCTAACTTGCCAAGTTTGAATTTCTTTGGGTATTTATCCCAGTCTACCTTTTTTGCTAATACTTTAAGCTTTGTAACAATCTTATCAACACTTTTACTACTTGCTATATCAGTTTCCATATTATCTGATCCTTTTGCGTCATTATAAACCAGTATCAATCTAATTTTTTTTGTTACCATAGATAAACTGATTTCATTATCATAAGCTAACATATACTGATAAACACTATCAAATGCTTTTTCAAAAAGTTCAGGCTTACATCTTTTTAAATCACTGCTTTTTTTATTTTTAAACTCCAACAAATATATATACTCTTTTCCAAAATGTAATGCATCACACGATCGTGGTTGTCGACCATTCCTTAACTGCTTTGCTAATTGTTTTGAAACTTCATCAAAATCTATTACTTCTTGCATATCATCTAATAAATATTCTCTTCCTGCATTATCTAATGATGTTTCCTTTAATGTTGATTTTATTTTAGTATTATCTAGCTGTACCATTCCACGCCCCCCTAACTAAAGATCTTCAAGCGGCTTATACATTGTTTCATAAACCTCTTCTGTCTTACCAGTAACATCTTTTGCATAATATTCCTTATTATTTTCAGTGTGCATATAATAGTACTTACCTTTATCTGCAATTTCATGTTCAGCTAATTTGCATTCAATAGCCCTCATAAAATAAGGGCTATGTGTATTTATAATTATTTTTGTATTTATACGTTTATATATTAATACTAGTATTTCTGCAAACCTCACTTGCCACTCTGGATGCAAATTCACTTCTGGTTCATCAATCAAAAGTAATGTACTTGCCCCAATAAAACCAGTACTTAACATTTTTTGAATTAATAATATATTCTTTAAACCTGAAGCAATATTCTCACTATAAATTTCCTCTTTAATATCCCTTTCTCTATATCTTATCTCACCACTATTTGAATATACTAGTTCACCATTAGTTACATCATTCATTATTTGATCACAAATTTTTTTTGCCTCAATAATCTTATTATATTGTTCTAATGTAATATGTTTTTCATCAGAATTAGCAAACATAGCTCTCGAAACTGTTCTACTTTGCCTCAATGCATTTCTCCATGTATTTGAAAGTGAATCTAAATAACTACTAGTTTCAATATAAATTGGTTCTTCCATTGAAATTTGATAATTAGTATGTTCTATAAGCTTATTATTTTTAAAAGTCACCCTTGATTCTTGCTTTCCTTTTGAAAGAATAACTTTTGATTGCCTACTATGTCCTAATGTTGATATTTGCCTATTAAACGAATTCATAAACTGTCTTTCTATAACAAACTTTGCATGCTCCTCAAAGGGCGTTTGAATTACCTTTAACAATTCATAATATAATTCTTCTCTTTCTACTTTAGAAGTTTCTATAGCACAACTAGATAGCAAGGTGTCAATATCTCCTCTTTGCAAATCCTCCCATGTAATACCTAGTTCTCTCATTGCTCTAATAAATTTTTCTCCAAGATTACCCATATAAAAAATCATTTCTTCGCTATTTACCCTTTTTGAATCCCATTGATCTAGAACATTTGAAATACTTTCTCGCCTACTATTAAATACTTTTTCAGTTAAATTTCCATACGATTGACACATCGAATATATTGCTTTGAAAATAGTGCTTTTTCCACTTCCGTTACATCCTGCTATTACCGTAATTCCTTCAATATCTATTTTGGCAGATTTTATTTTTGCTATACCTTTAATCTCAATTCTCATATAATCCTCCACTTAAATGTCGTTAATACTTACTTTAGATAAATGATTCTTAAATTTATTCACCTACTCATCTTTTCATTTTGTTTATGCTTTTAATTAAAAGCAATACTATAATATTAATAAGTATCTTTCAAACTATCTAACAATATATTTCTCCTAATATTATATCAGAATTGAAAATCATTACAACATAATTCTAAATATTATTTTAATGAAAATTCGCTGTAGAATTTAATTTTATATCTATCTCTAGATATATTACAAATTATGCCTACTTTTTAACTTTTAATCCCTAAAAATAATTCTATAAAATACAATCGGCTTAATAAAACACTTTTCCTTTATTATTCTCTTACTTTAAATACTTCAACTCATTTCTTGAATTCTGGTGCAAAGTGCATAAATCATTACCACTAGCTTTGCTAATGGTTTGTTTTTCTACTGTATCTACAAAATATCCTCTACACCAAAATGTCAATTTAAATTTTAATTTACATCACAGTCTTCTACTTTTATTATTTCTATTTCTTTTACATAGTTCCCAACTTGCATGTGCTAACTATTTTTATCCATTTTGGATACAACATTTGGTTTTGTGCGGTTGACAAACTTACAGTTATTATGCCTCTGGAGATTTTTGTTTGAAGCTAACTCTATTTGGAAATACCCCAACTATATAGAGCAAAAAGCCCACCAAACGCAAGCATTTGTGGGCTTTAATATTTGTAGAGTAACTGCCTATCTCTTTGAGAACTGAGGAGCTCTTCTCGCTGCCTTCAATCCGTATTTCTTTCTTTCTTTCATTCTTGGATCTCTTGTTAAGAATCCTTCTTTCTTTAATGCTGGTCTGAAATCACCATCTACTTGAAGTAATGCTCTAGCAATACCATGTCTGATAGCACCAGCTTGACCTGTGTATCCACCTCCGTGAACGTTTACCACTATGTCATACTTATCTGATGTTTCTGTTGTAACTAAAGGCTGACGAACGATAACCTTTAATGTTTCAAGACCAAAATATTCATCAATACTTCTCTTGTTTATTTTAATTTCGCCCTTTCCAGGAACTAAAAATACTCTTGCAATACTCTTTTTTCTTCTACCTGTTCCGTAGAACTTATTTTTTACTTTAGCCAATGTCGTTTCCTCCTTTCAGTTTCAATTAAAATGTTAATGTCTCAGGCTTCTGAGCTGCGTGTGGATGTTCTGCACCTGCATATACGTGAAGCTTTGTGTACATTTCTCTTCCTAAAGGTCCCTTTGGAAGCATTCCCTTAACTGCAAGTTCAATTACTTTTTCAGGTTTCTTTGCAAGCATTTCTCTAAGAGTTGTCTCTTTCATACCGCCTACATAATCTGAATGATGATAATAAACCTTCTGGTCTAATTTCTTTCCTGAAACTGAGATTTTCTCAGCGTTGATAACGATAACGTTATGACCTGTGTCGATGTGTGGTGTATAAGTAGGTTTGTTCTTTCCTCTTAAAACCTTAGCTATTTCTGAAGCTAAACGACCTAATGTATATTCTGTAGCGTCAACTACATACCATTTTCTTTCAATAGTGCTTGGACTAGCCATAAATGTCTTCATTGGTTTTCCTCCTAATAAAATAAATATCAAATTAGCTTATATATTCAAATATCCTTACCGGGGCTTTGGTTTGAATATTATCATACTATAAATTTGTGCTCAAACTGTCACAGTTAACTATTATATTATAACAATCGGAACTTGTCAACTTATTTTTACTCATAATCTAATCTTACAAGTGTTAGTCCACACGCCGCCACTTTTTGTCCTGCTGCCTGCCTATCCTTCGCTTCTATTATCTCTTTTACATGTTCTGGTGGATAAACACCCATTCCCACTTTCATCAATGTCCCAACAATAATTCTAACCATATTATACAGAAAGCCATTTCCTGATATTTTAATAAAAATCATATCATTTTCTTTCCTTATATCAATACTATAGACCGTTCTTACCGTATTTTCAACCTGCGACCTTGATGAACAAAAGCTTTTAAAATCATGCTCGCCAACCATATACTTCGCGGCATTTTTCATCTTTTCCACATCTAAAGGAACATATACAAAATGTGAATACAATCTCTCAATAGGCATTGCAATTCTTCGGTTTAAAATTTTATACTCATATGTTTTCGTACAATTACAGTATCGTGGATGAAAGTCTTTTGCAACCTCTTTAGATTCCTGTACCCTTATGTCATCTGGAAGTCTTTGATTTAATGCAAAACAAATCTTATCTGCCGGTATCTTTGTTTCAGAATCAAATACGGCAACATTTCCAAGTGCATGAACACCAGAATCTGTACGACTTGCTCCAATTACCTGAATCTTTTCTCCCAGCAAGTCTGTCAATGCCTTATTAATAACTTCTTCCACAGTTATTCCATTATCCTGTATCTGCCAGCCACAATAGTTTGTACCATCATATGCAATTCTTAAAAAAAATCTCTTCATCGTTCACCTTCTATTTTGGCAATATAATCATAACACCTAAATATAGTAAAAATATCAAATATGTGACATAATCAGCCCTTTTATATTTTAGCGGCTTCATTTTTGTTCTACCTTCACCGCCTTGATAACATCTAGCTTCCATCGCTGTTGCAAGATCCAATGCCCTCTTAACCGCAGAAACTACAAGTGGTACAATAAGTGGCACCATCCCTTTGGCTTTCTTTAAGAAACCGCCTGATTCAAAATCAGCACCCCTTGCCATTTGTGCCTTCATTATTTTATCTGTCTCTTCAATTAAGATAGGAATGAATCTAAATGCAATTGACATCATCATAGCTATATCATGTACAGGTATTCTAATATAATTAAGCGGTCTAAACGCTTTTTCTATTCCATCTGCAATATCAGTAGGTGTCGTTGCTAGTGTCATTAAAGAAGAACCTATAATAAGGTAAATAAGCCTTACTGCGATTTTGGCTCCTCTAATTAAACCTTCATCTGTAACCTTAATTAAACCAACCTTAAGAAGAATCTCTCCCTCTGTAAAAAACACTGTAAATACCACACTAAACATTAGCAAAAATATAATTCCCTTTAATCCCTTAAGCATATATTTTATTGGTATATTAGACAATTTTATTGCACAACCAAGAAATATAGTTGCTGCAATATAACCCCAAATGCTATCATTTACAAATAATGATATAAGAAAAATCATTGTTCCAAATAGCTTTACTCTAGGGTCTAGTCTATGAACTACAGAAATAGCTGGGTAGTACTGTCCTATAGTAATATCTCTAAGCATTTGTACCACCTGCCTCTCTGCTTTTTTCTAATTTCATTAATGGCAATAAGCTTTCCACAGCTTCATCCACTGTAGTAATATAGTCATTAACATTTATATTATTCTCCTTAAGCGCTGCCATTGCATATGTTACCTGCGGAGCTGCAAGTCCCATTCCTTCTAGCTCCTTATAATATGAAAACACCTTTGCAGGAGTATCATCATATGCTACCTCGCCTTTACTCATAACAATAATACGTTCAACATACTTTGCCACATCTTCCATACTATGCGATACAAGTATAATCGTTATATTCTTTTCCTTGTGAAGCCTTTTTAATTCGCTTAATATCTCATCTCTGCCCTTTGGGTCAAGTGCTGCCGTCGGCTCATCTAAAATAAGTACTTCTGGTTCCATTGCAAGTACACCTGCAATAGCTACACGCCTTTTTTGACCCCCACTTATCTCAAAAGGAGATTTGCCATATACGTCCTCATCTAATCCTACCGATTTTAACGCTTCCAATGCCCTTTTTTCAGCTTCTTCTTTACTAAGCCCAAGGTTCTTTGGACCAAAGCAAACATCCTCTAAAACGGTGCTTTCAAAGAGTTGATATTCTGGATATTGAAATACCAATCCAACCTTTTTACGTAAATCTATCATTTTAAAGTCATCGTCATAGATATTCTTTCCTCTATAATAAATTTCTCCGCTTTCAGCTTTACTAAGTCCGTTGAGGTGCTGCATAAGTGTAGATCTACCAGAACCTGTATGACCAATTATTCCAATAAACTGACCCTCATATATATCTAAATTAATATCCTTAATTGCATGAATCTTAAATGCTGTATCCGGGCTATATGTGTAGTTAACATTTTTAAGGCTCATTACCTTTTCACCCATAACAGAATCAGCCTTCTCAAAATCCACTATCTTCTTTTCTACGTTTAGTAAAGGCTCTTTTACATTTTCCTTCACAGCCTTAACAAACTCATCTATATTAAGCACGACATCATCAATCTTCGCACCATTTAGTTTCAATTTATGGGATATTTCGGTTATTTGAGGAACATCAAGCCCCAATCCCTTAATGGCATCAACATTGGCAAATACCTCTCTAGGAGTTCCCGATAGTGCTATCTTTCCACTATCCATAACAAATACCTTATCAGCATTTATTACTTCATTCATATAATGAGTAATCAGGACAATAGTAACCTTTTCCTTCTCATTAAGCTCCTTTAAGGTCTTTATAACTTCACTTCTACCATTTGGGTCAAGCATAGCTGTAGGCTCATCAAGAACTATACACTTAGGCTTCATTGCCACTACCCCTGCAATTGCTACCCTTTGCTTTTGTCCCCCACTTAATTTATTAGGAGAATGATGTCTATATTCCGTCATTCCCACTGCTTTAAGTGCATAATCAACCCTTTGCCATATCTCATCTGTTGGTATACCTATATTTTCAGGACCAAATCCTATATCCTCTTCAACCACTGTCGCAATTATCTGATTGTCAGGGTTTTGAAATACCATCCCTGCCTGCTGCCTTATTTTCCAAAGTTTATCTCTATCCTTTGTGTCCATTCCGCCCACAAAAACAGAACCCTCACTAGGCATTAAAATAGCATTAATGTGCTTGGCAAGTGTTGATTTTCCTGAACCATTATGTCCTAAAACGGCAATGAATTGACCCGGTTTTACGTCAAGTGTCACATCATTAACTGCATTTTCTGTATTAACAATATTTCCTTCATCATCAGTATCTACAAACTGATGTGTAAGATTTTTCACTTCTATGATATTTTCATAGTCATCTTGTAAGTGCCACGCATTATCTGCTGCAGCCTTCTTCTTTTTTCCAAACATTATTTACCTTCAATCTGTTATTTTATGCTTCCATCCTCATATGCTTTTATGAGAACCTGCAAATCCTTAATTCTTTCTTTTAAAGTTGCTCCAATATCTGTGTCTGCCACTCTAACTCTTTCCGGCATAACCTCTGTGACCTTCATTACTGGTGATATCTTGTATGCTCTGTCAAAATTCTGTCCTGCTAACACCTGCTCATCTGCACTTATATTATGCTCTGCAAGTGCCATATGATGAGAATTATATATTAAAGTATAACCCGCTATTCCTGTTCTTGTTCTATAAGCCTTTGAAATACCACCATCTATAACATATAATTTACCCGATGCCTTCACCGGACTTTCTCCGTCTTTAAGCTTTACCGGCACATGTCCATTAATAATATGGGAATGGCTTGGGGTAAGTCCAAATTCCTCAAAAATCTTATCGCACATTTCTTCGCTGTTACTTAGTTGATAGTACGGATTATAATACTCCTTCCTTGCCTCTAAATCATCAATAAAATATATTTCAAATGCAGCCATTTTGCTTTTACCATATACAGAAGAATTCTTACCACACCATAGATACCACATAAAATCTATAGCAGATTCCTTTTCTGTATAATATGCATCTTTTGCAATTGTATTTATATAATCCAACAACTCTTTTCCTTTATATACTTTATCACCAAAACTCATTTCAATAAACTCGCCATTCTCACTCATTGGAATACAGCCGTGATATAGTAAATTAGAGTTACAGCATGTATACATAGAGCCTTTATTATATAAAAACTCAACATGCTTATGTAATAAACTTGAATGCATAAAAGATGCCACTAAAGTGTTTAACAGCTCTTTTTCACCATCTGTCAGTTTTAATGGGTCTTTAGGATCTATTGTTGGAAATGTAGTATCATTTAAAGTATAAATCTTTCCTTCAATATCCACTGTTCCATTACTAAAATCAATTCTCTCTAATACATTTCTATCTTCCATCTCATATTCAGGATGACGTTTAATAATCTGTCCCTCTAGCTTAAATTGTATTACAGCAATAGCTTTATGCATCTTAGCCGCTAGCTGCACATCTACATTATCATACATATTTTCATCCCATATTTTAGGCACAAAAGAAGTGCATGGGTCATTCTTATATACTCTTGATGCAAACATAGACAACGGACGCATATTAATTCCATATCCATCCTCTAACAAGTCAAAATTATTATAACTAACTGCGATTCTTACTACATTGGCTATAAGAGCTTTATTGCCACATGCCGCACCCATCCATGAGATATCATGGTTTCCCCACTGAATATCTACATCCGGAAAATTGATGAGCTCATTCATAATAATATCAGCTCTTGGACCTCTGTCAAATATATCTCCAATGATATGAAGCTTATCCACTGCAAGCTGCTGCACAAGCACGCATAAATGTGAAATAAAGTTACAAGCTGCCTGCGTTTCCACTATAGCATTAATAATCTCATCAAAATATCTTCTCTTATCCTTATCTGAAGTATCTACGTTTAAAAGCTCATCTATGGCATACGCATAATCCGGTGGCAATTTCTTACGAACCTTTGAACGCGTATATTTAGATGAAAGCTCCTTACAAATCTTAATAAGTCTATAAATTGTAAGTTTTTGACTTTCTCTTGTAAAGCTTAATTTATTATGCTCTTTGAGAGTTTCCTCCGGAAAATAAACAAGATGTGCCAATTCTTCCTGCTCTGCTTCTGTCATAGAATCACTAAAAAGCATTGTTATCTTATCCCTAATAGTTCCTGACGCACTTCTTAAAAGATTTAAGAAAGCTTCATACTCTCCATGTATATCACTAAAAAAATACTCTGTTCCTTTTGGCAAACTCAAAATAGAACGTATATTAATTATCTCACTCTTAACTGCTGCTATATTTGGATATTTTTCCGCCAATAGCTTTAAATATTTATTATCAATCATAGTAAATTTCCCTTATTCTTCTATTTTTAATACTTTTATATTCTACTACAGTCACAAGTGCTTTTCAATCTCATTTGCAAAAATAGTTCGCAGCAGGTGCGAACTATTTAATGTTTCTATTGATTTCAGAAATCTTCCCTTCATAATTTTCACTTATATAATTTACTAAATTCACTGCCCTAGATACTGCATTGTCACCGCCTGCAAATACAAAATTTTCTAATGAACTTATAAAATACAAATCTCCATTTTCCAAAACAGATATCACAAACCTCTCCTCAATGCTAGATATTTCCAAAAGAATAATTAAACCTGTCTGCAATTCTGAGCGACGATACACTCCTATTTTATCACCAGCTTTACCTAATACATTTTTTATAATATACTCAGTTGATATATCCAAATAACTAATATATCTATCTTTATTATACACATTAAAGCCTACATATAATACCTTTGATTCATCAATGATTCCAAAATCTTGTATGAATTCATTTATATCCTTCGGACTATAATCCATATTATAAAAAAAGTAGTACATTTCTGAATCTTTCCCTTTTACTGCAATTGCAACATCCTCAGATATTCCTTTTATCTTATATATTTCAATTTCCGCTTCTACATTGTTATTTAGTAGTAACAATTGTCTATCAAGCCTTTCCTCTATGTTACTTTCTTCCACATATCTATATTCTATCAAAAATGAAATTTCATTGTATTCAATTTCATGTAAGGTTAAAACCATTGCCTCATCACCAGTTGAGATATCTAAATCATAACTAAAAGAAAATTTCTCCTCTCCTTCTTCAAAAGAATTATTTTTATAAACATCAACTATAACCTTATCTATTTCATTAGAAGGCTCTGTTAACTTATTATAAATAAAAATCACTATCATTAATAATATTAGTGCTTGTAGTATTAATACTATAATATCTTTTTTACTCAAATTATTCATAGTTGCATTCTACTTTAAACCCTTTGCTAATTGTATTTACTATCTGTCATAATAAGTAATCTTGCCTTCATATTTATCATTTATATAATTTACAAAATCTACTACTCTAGACACTCCATCTTCGTCACTTTTAAATACATAGGAACGACCTATATATACACTTCTAATACACACGTCACCATTTTCAACAATTTCTATATTCATTTGTTCGCCTAAACTACTTATTGATAATGCTATTTCTACCCCCGTAAGCTCATCTGTTCCAGATGTAAATCCGTTAAAATCTCCTGCTTTTGTAAGAATGTTCTCAAAAAAATAATTATTTGTTACTTCCTTATATCTAATAACACAATCCTTATTGTATACATCAAATTCAGCATATAATACCTTTGTATCTTTATTAATTCCAAAAGCTTCTATAAACTCATTAGCATCTTCTGGTTCATAACCTACACTAACATAAAGATAATAACCTCTCCAATGCTCCGTTTTTACAGCTACAGCCACTTTATCAGAAATGTCTTTTATCTTATATATTTCAACTTCTGCCTCATCACTACCATCCACAAATGGAACTGTTCTAGTTTCAAGTTTTTCACCTACATCATATTCTTCTACATATTTTGATATATAATAAAATGAACAATCATCACGCTCTATGTATGACAACTTGAGTGCTATTGCTTTTTCATAACTCATTTCATGTAATTCTTCATCATAATTGTAACTTCCTTCTTTAAAATCATTTGATTTGTAAATACTTACTATTGCTTTATCAATATCGTTATTACCTGTTCTTTTATGTGTATGTGTGGTATTAGGTGTTAATATTTTAATGCTAATAAAAATACCTAATATTATTAGTACTATAATCATAATGTTCTTTTTATTCATATCTTCTCCCAATTTAAAACTATTATAAAGACTTGTATTTGTTATAAATTTACATATTGCACTAACTGGCAGCTTTTAATTCTTTATTATTTTTTTTGTATTTACTATCTGTCGAAATAAGTTATCTTTCCCTCATAGTTAATTAAGAATATACTTAACCTTCATTCATATTCTTTACTCAACACTAACTTTTTATTGTCCCATTATTTACACTGTCCTAGTAATAGTATTTTAAATGTAACATAATTGTTAAAAATTGTCAATTATTTTTCATTCTTAGAACTAGCAAACTTAAATATATATTTAACTAAATCAAAACCCTCATAAGTAGATTTAAATGTCCTACTTATGAGGGTAATAAATTTTACCACCTCCTATTTATAGTTTATTGTATTCTACCTATTTGATAAATAGATATGTGGAGAATTAGATACACCATAGCCTTGACGAATATAAAGACTAAATACTATATCGTAATATAAAATATATTGAACTTGATAATTTCCTGTATTAAACTCTGTTATTTGAATTTGACGGCCACGATAAATATCAGTTATATCAAAAGTTTTAGTTATATCAACCATGTAATATTGACCTGTTGAGGTATTATATACATAACATTCTGCTCTAACTGTTGCTTGTGGTATGCCTAATATATTTGATGCTCCACTGCTAATACTTAAATTTAAATTTTCATACTTACTATTTACAGTTGCACTACAAAGCACACTATAACCTGCATTTGATACTACTCCAGATGCTTCATCATAAGCATATGTTGCTGTAACACTTCCTATGCACATAATAACTGTAAGAAACAATGCCATAATTTTTTTACTTTTAAATATTTTATTCATATTTAACACCTAAATACCCAATTCTTGGGCTTCCTTTCTTATTCTTAGTTTTCTTTTGGAGCTTGTCCACAATCTTAAGATATGATCAGTATCCCTATGTAAATATTTACTTTTGATTTTCGCTCTCATATGATAGTTTCATTATTGCATAAGAAATATCATACCGCAACTTATTTTGACCGCAAGTTTCGACAACAAAAGATTCGACTAAAGTCGAACTTTGCAAGAAGAATAGATTCTGCTAAAGCTAAACAATAGATTCAACTAAAGCTAAACAATAGATTCAGCTAAAGCTGAACTATAAAAAAAGCACTATAGTAATCTCTACTATAATGCTTTCTATTTTTTAAACTAATTCAAGTAATACTTCCATAGCTGCATCACCTTTCTAAGACCAATCTTAACGATTCTTGTGTAACCACCGTTACGATCTGCATACTTAGGTGCATATTCAGTGAATAACTTCTCTGATAAATCTACAGTCTTTGTGTTCTTCTTCTTTCCAGCTGCTTTAGCAGGAACTTCTGTTACAGTGTAAAGAACTTTAAGCATTTGACGTCTAGCATGAAGTCTTGAAGGCATATCTTTATTGATTGTCTTTTCAACTGTTTCATACTTTGTAACTTTCTTTCCATCAACTACTTCTTTTACTCTCTTGCCATCTTTGTCTTTAAGAGCAACTTTAGCCTGT